>JASFEV010000309.1:0-5173 GCA_050124655.1 Desulfobacterales bacterium | reverse complement strand
GAGTATGCATACCGGTGCCGTTGTCTTCAAACAGCGGCTTAGGCATGAATGTAACCGTATGATTGTGGCGATAGGCCACATTTTTGAGCACATATTTAAACCACATCAGCTGATCTGACATCTGTAGCAGGGGCTTGAAGCGCATGTCGATTTCAGCCTGTCCGGCGGTGGCCACCTCATGATGCTGGGCCTCAATTTCGATACCCAGATTCTCCAGCGTCAGCAGCATCTCGGTGCGCAGGTCCTGGAATTTGTCCATGGGCGGAACTGGAAAATAGCCTTCTTTGTGGCGCGGTTTATAGCCCAGGTTAGGGCCTTCCTCCCGGCCGGTGTTCCAGTTGCCTTCAACGGAATCGATTTCATAAAAGGCTGCGTAGCGGGTGGATTCAAAACGAATATCATCAAAGATAAAGAATTCAGCCTCCGGGCCAAAATAAGCCACATCACCGATACCGCTGCTTTTTAAATAAGCGTCCGCTTTCTGCGCAATGTTGCGCGGATCGCGAGAATAAGGCTCCCGGGTGACTGGATCAACGATATTGCAGATCAGCACCAGGGTCGGGGCTTCATAAAACGGATCCATTTTGGCGGTTGTTGCATCGGGAACCACCAGCATGTCGCTGGCATGAATCGGCTGCCAGCCGCGAATACTGGAGCCGTCAAAGCCGTATCCGTCCTCAAAACTGGACTCCTCCAGTTCGCTGATTGGAACCGTAAAATGCTGCCATAATCCCGGAAAATCCATAAACCGTAAATCGACGACTTTTGCGCCGTTTTCTTTTGCCATGTCCAATACATCTTTGGGTGTCATTAGATCATTCCTCCTTCTTTTTTTATACGATTGGTATTAATGCATTAAGATTTCATATAGTTTTATTTAGAAGTTAGAATCTATCTTAAAAATAGTAGATCACGTCCAAGGGCGCGGCGTAAAACCGATTCGAAAACGGAGTATACACGGTAGTATTCGAGTATTTCGAATCGGTTTTTAACAAAGCCCTTGGGCGTTAGATGCATTTTTAAGATAGATTCTAAAGGGCGTCCGGGCCGGTCTCGCCTGTGCGCACCCTCAACGCCTGCTCCACCGGCACGACGAAAATTTTGCCGTCCCCGATTTTACCGGTATTGGCGGCCTCCCGAATCGCTTCAACAACCTGATCGACACGTTCGGCATCGGTGACGACTTCAATTTTGATTTTGGGTATAAAATCAACAGCGTACTCAGCACCGCGATAGATTTCCTTATGCCCTTTCTGACGCCCGTATCCTTTCACCTCGGAAACGGTCATTCCCTGGATGCCGACGTTATTCAGGGCCTCTTTGACATCATCGAGTTTAAAGGGCTTGATGATCGCCTCGATTTTTTTCATCTTAAGACCTCCTTTTACCTTTACATATTTCGTGCGCTTTACCATCTAGCGGCGCTAATTATTGAATTTCAAAACCTCTTTCGCCGTGAATGGAACTGTCGAGTCCGGCAACTTCGGTTTCTTCGGTGACGCGCAGGCCACCGGCTAAGAATTTGGTAATATAAATGACAATCAGGGTGCCCACCGCGGTAAAAACCGCAGTGGCAGCGATGGAAATAATTTGGATCCACAGCTGTTTCGGGTTGCCGTAGAAAAGGCCTCTGCCAGCCTCGTTTACGGCCGGATTGGCAAACAGTCCGGTGGCCAGTGCCCCCCACAAACCGCACATGCCGTGAACCCCGAAGGCATCCAGAGAGTCATCATAGCCCATTTTATGTTTGACCTTGGCCACAAAGACATAACCCAGCAGGCCGGCCACCAGCCCGATGATCAAAGACGCCGGTAACGTCACAAAGCCGGCCGCCGGCGTGATCGCCACCAATCCGGCGACAATTCCCGAGGCCAGGCCCAGCACGGTGGGTTTATTGTCCGTCACCCATTCGGCAAACATCCAGGCCAGAGCGCCCATGGCCGCCGATGTGTTGGTTACCAAAAAGGCCGAACCGGCCACACCATCTGCGGCCAGCTGGCTGCCGGCATTAAATCCAAACCAGCCAAACCATAAAAGCGCCGCCCCTATGGCAGTGAACGCAATGCTGGACGGAAACATGGCTTCTTTGCCGTAACCGATGCGTTTGCCGAGGACCAGGGCCAGCACCAGCCCGGCCACACCGGCGTTGATGTGAACCACAGTCCCGCCGGCAAAATCTAAAGCACCCATATTGCCCATCCAACCGCCGCCCCAGACCCAGTGGGCAATCGGGCAGTAGATAAAGGTGACCCACAAGACCGCGAAGATGATCCATGCTGAAAATTTCATGCGATCCACGACCGAGCCCAAAACCAGCGCGACGGTGATGCCGGCAAAAGTCATCTGAAAAAGCGCAAACACATAGGTGGGAATGCTTCCTGAAAGGCTATTTACATTGATACCTGCTAAAAACAGGTTTTCCAATCCGCCAACGATGCCGGCTTTGCTGGGTCCAAAAGCCAAGCTGTAGCCCCACATCATCCAGATGATGCTGGCCAGACAATAGGCCACAAAGGTCATGGCAAAGGTATTGAGCAGGTTTTTATACCTGGACATACCGCCATAAAATAAAGCCAGACCCGCCGGGGTCATCATCATCACCAGGGCGGTTGAGACAATCATCCAGGCCGTGTCACCCGAATTCAAGCCTTCCGACGCAACAGCCGAAGAAAAAGGAAACGCGAGTAGAATTGCAGTTGTCAGCAGACTTTTTGGTTTCATGTTTAAAGGTTATCCTCCTTGTTTGTTTTTATTCCGAATTCAATAGGTTGTTTTTGCAGCCATTGGTGAATGCAAAATGGCGCTTATTGAGCAATCCAATTCGGTTCTGTCGCTGGCAGCCTCCCCATTATAGCGGCTTTTATCGCGGTCACCTGTTCGGGCAAATCCACTTTTTGCCCATTGACGTCTCGCACATAAAAAACATCTACGACCTGATCGGCTTTGGTTGCGATCTTTGCCACCCAGATGTTCAGATCACAACGATAAATGGCATCGCTGATGCTATACAACAAACCGGGAAAATCGTAGGTAAACACTTCGATAATGGTAAAAAAACTGGAGTTGGTATTATCCAGCGTAACGCGATGGGGTTTTTGATCCAGTCCGGCTTTGCCATTGCGATAGGTTCGCACTTTTTTATTCAGGGCGGCGGTCAGGTCCAGCTCGCCGGACAGTGCGGCCTCAAGATTTGCGGCGGTCCGTTGCCATTTTTCATCTTCTAGAATCGGATCGGGTGGCGGCTTGACTTTAAAAATATCCAGCGCGATATTATTGCGCCAGGTAAACACCTGAACGTCTAAGATGTCGATATTGTTTAGGGTAAAAACACCGGCGATTTTTGAAATTAGGCCGGGACGATCATGGGCACAGATGGTCACCGCGCGCGTGTTGGCATCCGCTGGGTGCTCGATTTCCCACAGAAACTCGGAATTGCCGACAGATAATTCCTGGTAAAGTCTGACATGTTTTTTAATTTCGTCAGCCGGCATGTATAAGAGGTAGCGCGGCGACATGGCCGCCAGCAATGCTTTCACTTCTTTTCCGGCTTGGCGACTGGCTGCGGCTGCGCTGATGGCATTTTTTTTCTGCAAGACGATCTCAACGGCTTCGGCGGTGGCCAATTCTCCCTTTTCGAGCACATTCAGGACCTTGAGGAAAAAATCCCTCAACAGGGTTGCCGTCCAGTCATTCCAGGCCTTCGGACCCGTCGCGATCGAATCGGCGACGGTCAGCAGATACAACATTTTTAACCGTTGAATATCCTTTACTTTGCGGGCGCAGGAAATGGCTGTTTCCTCGTCATAGATATCCCTGCGAGTGGCGGTTTTGATCAACAACAGATGTTCCTGCACCAGAAACATGACCGTTTCAATATGTGCGGGCTTCAAACCCTTCTGGTTCAAGATGGTTTCAACGACCTCAGCGCCTTTTTCAGAATGATTTTCTACGGATTCGCCTTTGCCAATATCGTGCAGCAGCGCTGCCCACAGCAAAAGCCTTTTTTCTTTCAGATTGCGGTACAATTTATCGCACAGAGGCTCCAGACTGCTCTCTTTGGCGGTGCCGAATTTTTTGACGGTTTGCACGGTGCGCAGCAGATGTTTATCCACCGGATAAAGATGATATTCATCATACTGGATGCGGTTGCGGACCACACGAAATTCAGGGATAAATTTTTCGAGAAAACCGGTGTTCAGCATTTCATTGAGCACATTAAACTTGGGCGCCGGGGCGACCAAAATGTGCTCAAATGATTGAACAATCGGTTTGGATACCCGATAGGTTTTTGTGACGAGATGCGAAAATTCTTTTACCAGTCGCTTGGCTTCCGCACTCAGAGGAAGTTTAAGGCGCGCACTTTCCTCAAATATCTTCATCAAAAGATCCGGCGATTGCACAATTTTCTCAGGGGCAGCAAAATTAAGCATTCCCCATTCAACGACGTCGAGACCGTCAACAGCGCTCGTTTTTTGCGATTTTCTTTTACGCTTTCTGGGTTTCTCGTAGCCGAGCTCATGCAAAAACACCAGGTGCTGTTGTTTTAAAGCCTCCATTTGCCCGTGAAGCGCGCCCATGAACTTTTCCACCGGAGCCTGTCCGTTATCTGATTTATAGTTGAGTGCGCGCGCCAGTTTGACTTGGTTTTCAAAGTGCAGCTGATCACATTTACGACCGCAGATGTAATGAATCCGGTTGCGCACATTCCAGACAAAGCGGATGGATGCGCTCAAGCTTTCGAATTCTTCATGGGACAGCAATCCCAAAAATTCAAGGTCCCGGAATTGTTTTGCATTAAATTCAATGCGCGCAATCCACAACATGGTATGATAGTCTCTTAAACCACCCTGGCCCTCTTTCAAATTGGGCTCCAGCAGATAGGCTGAATCGCCGAATTGAAGGTGCCGCAACTCGTTGCGTTTAACCAGCCAGTCGATAATCGGACGGGATTTATGCTTAATGATTTTTGTACGCAACTCATCCACCAGATTCGCGAAAAGCATCGACCATCCACAAACAAATCTGGCATCCAACATCGGGGTCAGGATTTCATGGTCTTTACCGGCAAGCGCCAGGCACTCCTTCAACGAGCGGGTGGCATAGCCGACATCCAGACCAATGTCCCATAGCGGATAGATGATTTCCTGGACCAAATTTTCAGCTTCCTTGGGGA
>JASFEV010000308.1:0-5197 GCA_050124655.1 Desulfobacterales bacterium | reverse complement strand
ACTGCGGACCCAGGGGGCGTAATTCGACCTGACCGTAATGGCAATCCGCAGCTCGAGCCGGCTGGAAGGCATCTCAACTGCCAAAATGCCCAGATTGTATCCGTTGCGGCACAACTGGCGATAAAACCGCTGGACATTCAGAATACCGCAGGCCAGGTCCTGCCAATCGGATTCAGCGACTTGCTGAAACGAGGTTTTTAGCGGCAGAATACCCCATATTTCATAAAAACCCTCGGGCGCAAAGGCAGCCAGCCATTTCCATGCCCCCGTTGCTCCGATTAGACGCGTTCCCTCAACGACCTCATGCTCCAGATAGCGCGAAAACAAATAGGTGCCGGTTTGGTGATAAAAATCATTGGCGCGTTGCAGCAGCACCCGCTGATGGTTGGCCGGCCAGCGGTCAGCGTTTATTTGCAGATGCGGATGAACCAAAGACCCGCCGGCTGATGGCAGATGGTTCTGGGTGATGGCCATATAGACCGCCTGGGGGTCGTGCTTTTTAACTTTTGCCAGATATTGGCTGCAATTGATAAAACTGCTGGCATATGACGCTGCAGTGGCTTTCCCGATTTCGACCAAGTGGTTATCGTCGAAAAGGCTGACGGCGGAATAGCTGCCGTATGGAAACAGATTGGGAAACAGAACTGAATCACCGACGGTTAACCTTCCGTCTGATGACAGATCGGGATGCAACTGGGGCGTTTGCGAGGTTACCTGGGGCCGGCAAAACGGGCATGTGTCTGTTTGATCCGCATCCGGCGGCGGCGGGGGCAGCGATTCGGTTCCGGGTTCTTTTTCTTTAATGCGACTCGATGAGATGCGGCAGGTGCGCCCGGTAATGGGGTTGGTGCGGATTTCAATGGGGTGATCAACAATTTTGCCGGATGGATCGATAAACTGCGCAGAGACCGTCTGGCTTTCAAATACCAGTTTTGAAGGATCGACAGACGCCATGTTGCCCATCTTACAGGCTGCCGGAAACACCGCTCGTCGCGCAATATTGATAAACAGAACGGGTTTACAGCTGTTTTTTTGTTTTACGTTCGATGTTTGCCGCTGAGTTTCAGGAGACGCCGAAAACGGAAAGTAACAAAATGAGCAATAACCCCTGAGCGATGGCGCCGATGATCCAGCCGATGATGCAGGCCCCGGCGGCGCGCGCAGTGCTCTCAATATTTAATGCTGTTTTTACGGCAATGGTGGCGGCTACGATCATCCAGATTGAAGACACCACGAACGTCACTATGCCCAGACCCTGTATGATACCTAGAATACGAATTGCACCCGGTGCACAGGCAAATCCCATGGTCCGAATGACCGCTTTGCGATCGGCCCGTTGATTTTCAACTGACCCTCCAGCCAAAAATCGCGTTGCAATAAAGTAGCTCGAAAAAGCCCAGATATACCATCCGATCAGAGCACTGATCATTCCGATATTGGAGCCGACCGCTCCGGCACGACCGAAGCTTCCCCAGGAGGCCAGCATCGCGTAAATCAAAACCGTAATCCAGGCCTGATTCAGAAACCGCGGTTCCGCCGCGACTTCTGCGTATAATTTAACATCGAGCATTGCCGCCCCGATAAAACGATTTAGATACAGACGCATAGGCCTCCTCATGGATGTTCAGATAAAAAACCATGAGCCTCATAACCACTTTTTAACAAAACATGATTCCCATGGCTATTCACCCGTTTTTGCTGTTACCGGCTATCATGTTGTTGGCCATGTGTCAATAATCGTCGCCGGATTCAGAGCAGGGCGGGTACCAGCATGGTTCGCAGCGGCGTTGACGTTCAGTGCGTTTGCAGGGTGCGCAACCAGCGGGGAAGGGGATTGTCAGCCGAACTTACATAACGGCACTCATGCGCCGCAGGTCTTCACGTTTGCCGAGGACCACGATGACATCCCCGGCTTCAAAGGTTTCTGACGGCATGGGGTTGAAAATCATACTACCGTCCTTTTTTTTGATGGCCACAATGATGACCCCAAAATTCTTGCGCAGATTGCTATCAATGAGGTTTTTGCTGATCAAATCCGAGTTTTCTCCAATCATGGCCTCTTCCATCATCAGCCCCAAAGAACTCCCCATGGTGGCAATATCGATAAAATCGACAACCGTCGGTCTTTTGAGAACCTGTGCCATTCGCCTGCCGCCGATCAGATGAGGTGAAACCACGCGGCTGGCGCCGGCGCGTGAAAGTTTGTCTTCATTGTTTTCATCGGAGGCGCGGGCCAGAATGTAGATATTCGGCCGCAATCCTTTGGCGGTCAAGGTAATGAAAACATTATTGGCATCGGAGCGCAGGGCTGTCGCAATCCCCTTGGCTTTCATGATGCCGGCTTTCAGCAGGGCCTCTTCAGAGGTGGCGTCCATTTCAAGGAACAGATAATTATTAGACTCGATTTGTTCAATAATTGCAGGGTCTTGCTCGATGACCACAAAGTCGATATTATCGGCCGCCAGTTCATTGCAGATGATGCGGCCAATGCGGCCGAAGCCGCAAACAATAAAATGATTCTTTAATTCGGATATCTGTTTTTGCACGATTTTTCTCCCCACTATTTTTGTCAGCTCGCCTTCAATAAAGGCGCGAACCAGCAAACCGATGGTGTAAGCGCCAACGGTGATGCCGAGGATAATAATAATGACGGTCAGGGCGCGACCCGCTTGTGATAGCGGTACAATTTCGGCATAACCCACCGTGGAAATCGTAATAATGGTCATGTAAAAGGCTTCGAAAAGGGGCATGTGCTCTACGAAATAATATCCACCTGAGCCGAAGGCAATAATGCCGATTAACATCAATACGGCATAGTGTAATTGTATCTTCTTTGATTCCATTACTGTTGAGCGCCTCTAATTCGAAACCAATAAAAGAGCCGGTGGTGACGGTGAGCACGGCTTATTGACGGATTATCTGTTACTGAGACAGTTTATTTTAACTATTATATGCCAAATTGACGCGGCTTTCAAATCGACGCAACATGCTGGCTGCAGCCAACCATTTATGCAATAGTGCCGTTCACTTTTGAGACGACAGAGTTTTTGATTGCATTTCAAAATCGTGTCCGTTTACAATAATAATAGGTGACCCCATCGGCAAAGCCAAACCCGGAGGTTTTAACGATCCGGTAAGCCCGTGGGGGTCGATCAGCAAAGACAACAATTCGGCTTGGAATGGGTATGTTTAAGATACGCTTGCGTTGGAAATTTTTTATAATTTTGCTGGTGTTCAGCTTAACGCCGCTGATTGTGGTCACGATTGTCAGCCAGCGGGGCACCTTTCGTTTGGGCCAAACGATTTCTGAAGATGCCCGCCTGCGCTTGATGCAAATTGTCGGGATGGAGTTGCGGCAAACAGCCGAAAATTCGGCCAAGGTGATTCAACGCACCCAGGCCGCCATGGAATTTTATTTACGCGTTTTAGCTGCTGAAGCCGAGCTGGCCTTTTCCAAAATGCCAGCGGATCCGGCACGCATTTATTTTGCAAATGATTTTGAAGATCCCCGAACCGCCCCCGAAGATTTATTGCCATCGTTCAAATACCGACTCAAAACCCATGACGATCAGTTTATCGATCATCCGGTCAGTTTCAAGCATTCCGTATTTTTACTGGCGCCCGGCGTTGAAGCTAAAAACGTATCGTCAGATATTGCCGTATTGAGTCGCATGACCCCCACTTTCAGAAAACTATCCAATGAATTTGGTGATGCCCTGCAATGGGCCCATGTCTGTGTAAAAGACGGCGTATGCGCTTCTTACCCTGGGCACAGCGGCCATGCCGATGGGTTTGATCCGCGCTGGCAGCCCTGGTTTGAAAATGCCAAAGACACACCCACCTGGACCTTGCCGACCATCAATACGACCAACGGATTTTTGACCTTCACGGTTTCAAAACGCCTCTATCGACCCGATGGGCCTTTTTGGGGGGTTGTGGCCATCGATATCCTTTTCATCGAGGCCCTGAAAAAAAGTACGCTCTCTCCGCTATGGGCGACCGATGCCCGCTCTTTCATCACCACCATCGCCGACAACGCCAATACCGGTCAATCCGGTTTACAGATTTTGGCCCAAAAAGACTATCAAAGCATGTTGGGTTCTTGGACGCCGACAATCGCAAGAAAATGGCTGACTTCGGCGGATCAACCCGCCTTTGATGCTGTTTTAAGCCAGCTCACGGTCGGGCAGACCGGATATGCGGCCCTGCCTTTCGAAAGTGAAGAATTTATCTGGGCCTATGCCGGCATCGATGCCCGCACGCAATTTATCGTTATGGTGCCTAAATCGACCATTATGGCTTTGCCGGACGAAACCCGTGAAACCTTCTTTACCTATTTAAAGGACCAGATCCTGTTTGCCGGTGTCGCCACTCTTTTAACGATTTTTTTCCTGGCAGCGGGGGCATTGATTGGATCTTATATGATTACGCGATCATTATTGCAAATCGCCACGGCTGCCAAAAAGCTGTCGAACGGTAATTTTTCGGTTAAGCTGGGATTGCGCACCGGCGATGAGCGCGATCTGGTCATTCAGGCGTTCAACCAGATGGGACCGAAACTGGCGGACCATCTGCGGCTGAACCAATCCATGGATTTGGCCATGAAAGTTCAGCAGAAACTTCTGCCCGCTCAAAATCCTGTCATCCCGGGCCTGGATATTGCCGGCAAAAGTATATACTGCGATGAGACCGGGGGCGACTATTATGATTTTTTGGAATTTGACACCGACAAAAGCGCTCAACTGAGTGTTGTTTTGGGAGATGTCTCCGGGCACGGAATTTCTTCGGCCTTGCTGATGGCCACCGCCCGGGGATTTTTGCGCCAACGGGTCTCGATGCCCGGAACCCTCGGTCAGATCATATCAGATGTCAATCGTCAACTGGCCAAAGATGTTGCCGAATACCATAATTTTATGACCCTGTTTTACCTGCGCGTCGATGTCAGGCATAAAACCCTGGAATGGGTCCGCGCCGGCCAGGATCCGGCCATTTTTTACGATCCGGCAACACGATCCTTTGAAACCCTGGCAGGGGAGGGCATCCCACTGGGGGTTGAAGAATCGTGGGTGTATGCCGAAAATCAAAAAACCGGCCTCAAACCAGGGCAGATCATTTTTTTAGCAACCGATGGGGTCTGGGAATCTGAAAATGTCAGTGGAGAAATGTATGGAAAAGAGAGAATATATGATCTCATTCG
>JASFEV010000307.1:0-5207 GCA_050124655.1 Desulfobacterales bacterium | reverse complement strand
TTTTTGCTGAAGCTATCATACCACTTGAGAGCTGCATGGCTATTAATGAATTGGCCTGAAAGGGAAATGAAAAACATGAGAATCGCAATTACCGCCACGGGCAGGGAATTGACCGCAAAACTGGATCCGAGATTCGGCCGGGCAAAGTATTTTATCATCGCCGATCCTGAATCCATGGCCTTTGAGGTGGTGGAAAACCGTCAAAATCTTGATCTTCCTCAGGGTGCCGGCATACAAGCGGGCATGACCGTCGCCAATCATAAGGTGGATGTTTTAATTACCGGTCATTGCGGACCCAAAGCCTTTAAGGTCCTGCAAAAGGCCGGCGTTCAAATCATGACCGGCGCCCGCGGCACAGTGGCGGATGTCATCGCCCAATTTAATGACGGGCAGCTGGAGACAGCCAGCGAAGCCGACGTGGAAGGCCACTGGGTTTAATATTAAAAGTAATTACATGGAGGAAGCACATGCCTTTGTTCGAATATCGGTGTAAAAATTGCGGCCGGGTGAGTGAGTTGTTGGTGACGACAGCAGCGGATCGACCGCAGTGCCCGAATTGCGACAGCTTTAAACTGGAGAAGCTCATATCCGCCCATTCGTCTTACTCGGGAACAACGCAAACGCGGCTGCCCGGAGCGGGCGACACGGGTTGCTGCGGGTCACAACCCCTTCAGACCGACTGCGCGGGCCCCGGAAGCTGCTGTGGCAAAAGCCATTAAATCATTGGGCTTGCAATAACCGGCAGCCCGTCTCCTGACCTGATGGTTGTCAAAGACGAAAATGCTGCCTCACGCAGCAGGGATAATAACCGGACAGGAATTCAATGATGCCAAAAAAGTTTGATTTCTGGCAGGACCACTCGCTGAGTTACCTGGAAATGGCCTTTCGCAACGACCGGCGCGCGGTCATCGCCCATCCGGATGGATATGGAAGAAGAACCGGTGATTGTGCCGACACCGTCGAAATCTTTTTGACGATACGTGACGGTCACATCCAATCGGTGTCCTATCAAACCGACGGGTGCATGAATACCAACGCCTGTGCCAACACGGTGGCCGAATTGATTGAAGGCCAGAGCGTGGAAAATGCCTGGGAGTTCACGCCGGAAGATGTGATCGATTACCTGGAAACCTTGCCAGCGGAAAATTTCCACTGCGCCGAGTTGGCGGTTGGCGCCTTGTATCAAGCTTTAAGAAATTATCAGGACAATCAACGCACCCCCTGGAAAAAGCTATATCCTCGCAAATGAGCCACCTCAAGCGGCAATCACAAGCGTCATTTTCAGATCTTCCGGATCATACGGTTACAACCAGCTAAAGGGGTGGGCAAATGCGCCACCCCTGCTGATTTGCTGAACGACAAGCGCTCGCTGCTGCAAATCACGCTACGATTCATCAACCGGCTTTTGTTCCAATTCATCGATGCGCCGGTTAACGGCATCCAGGGAGTCTTTCAGGAAATTGGCCTCATCGCGCAGCACCGCAAGCTCTGCCGCCCTATCAACCGTTTCCACAGCACCACCAGTTGCAGGCGCCCATCTATATCCCCGGCCCCCGCCCCGGCGCCATCCTCTGCCGCGGCCGAATCCAGCGCGAAAACCCGGGCCATAACCGTAACCGCCCATGAAGGCTCTGACGCCTTGTGCGGTTGCAGGATTGCAAAGGCCCCTTCTGCCGCCAGTCATCGGACCGGCACCCATGGGACCGCTTCGATCAAATCCGGGCATTTGAATCACCTCCTTTATGTATTGCTTATGGGTTAAAGTATTTAATGGTTATGATCGCTTTCCCCGGCCTTTGCCAGCACCTTGCCGGCCGCCCTTCCCGCGACCCTTACCGCCTCGGCGTCCGGACCCGCTATTGCCCTGGTTCTGCGATCCGGACGATGGGTCTTGCGGGTGACATCTGCCACGTCCTTTGCCTGTCTGGGTACCCTGGCCCTGCGGGCCGGTTCCATCTCCTCGGGGCATCATATCCACCTCCTCTCTGAAAAGGATTATGATTATTCAACATAAAAATCGCATGCACTGCATCGGATACCGCATGCTGTCAATCGCCATTAGCAGCTATCCATTGTACCGCCGACCACCTCTCCGGCGGCGTCGCCGCCCCATGCCGCGGAATTCATATGTACCGCCCTGGATGCGCATGGCTTTGCCGGTAATCAGGGCGTCGGCCACAACGCTGCGGGCGTCGGCCAGAATACGACCGTACGTATGTCTGGATACCCCCATCATATCGGCAGCCTGCTCCTGATCCAGGTGCTCAAAATCGCTTAGCCGGATGGCTTCCAGCTCTTCCAGGGACAATAGCACCTCTCCGGTAACGGCCATGCCCCGGGGGACGAAAGCGGCAATTGCCGGATAACCGGAAACGAATCTGGTTTTTTTGGGTCGCGGCATCGATTGTGGCCTCCTATTTTGCTCATTTGAGCATAATATAACTATTATAAGGCAATTAGTCAATAAAAATTATGCTCATATGATAAAAATATTTTACGGGACTGCTGCCGTTTCTATGAACGGCTTGAGAAGGAAGTTAGGGGGACGCCCATACATTTGTAGGATTCTATGAATCCACTGTTTGAATCCATTTTCTTTGACAGCGATATTTTATTTTTTAAAGCCGTTTCTGAACACCTGCCATAATTCACTCCCCTCGCCAAGCCTTAATCCTGCGTACTTGCCGATACTTGAAACTCATCCTCGAATTCCTTCCATCCGCCAACCTGCCATACGTTACCGGATTTTAAATCTCTATATTGATAACCATCAGCCACCCAAACCCTGCCTGTTGCCGTATCGATCTTGAACAATCCATTTATTTGATAACGCACACCTTTTATATTAACAAAGCTGTATTTTCCCTGGATGAGCTGATACCTTCCAACCTCCTCCGCAAAACAATTTAGGCCGATGCTAAATAAAATTAGGGGCAGGCATATAATGATCTTTTTCACCATGACATCACCTCCTTTGGATTACAGATTCTGATAATCCCGCTCCTGCTTTTAATCCACTTTTCGTTTCTGAATGCTTCCGCTTCTTGCAGATTCAAATATTTTTGATGTCTGGTCAAGCATTATTTGACCGTTATCAACTTGGCACACCAGCAAATTGAAAAACATTCAGGAAAACCGTACGGGTCATATTTTTCCTAAAGTTAAGAAATTTATTCACGATAATTAGGGTATGGAACTGTTTTTTAACACAGATTTGACGGTCCCTTTAAACCAAATCATTTTACTGTTGTTGCTCAGCACAATGGCCCTGCTTTTTGGAAGGATAAGGGTTGCTCTGATTATCAATTACATCTTTACCCTGACCTGGGGCTATATATTCAATCGCGATAAGCTGATGGGCTCAGGCTTTGAACATACGGAAATGTTTACAATTTTGTACTTTTTGTTTGGTATCGGTGTCATTGTCATCGCCAGCTTCGCATTTCTCTGCCATCGCGATTAAAGCAAACGCAGCTGACCTTGGTCGACTTGCAGTCCATACGTCTTTTTTATGATCTGTTTGCACCTGTTTGATTCAAACTTGCGGATTCTGATGGCCGAAGCACCGGTCTTTTTATTGCCCGTTTTAAAATCATTTGACGCATGCACATTTCGTCGATTAAGGCGATCAATGCCCGGCCATGACTGCTGAATCAAGCGCTTTTGTAATCATCCCCTGGTTCGGTTACACCTATGAAATGTTGACAATTAAACCGAAAAAATTTTATGACATACTAACCGAATGAAATTATCGTTAATTTTTACAATCATCTGTCAAGATAAAAGATCTGATTCCGCATAAGAGGAAAAATGAACGTCACCAGACGAGATTTCATTAAAGGCGTTGCTGCTGCGGGTGCGTTAACCTGTGCCAGCAAATGGATCGGCGCCAAGCATGTTTTTCCAAACAACCCGAAATCCCGTATTTTTCGAGTTTATGAATGCCCCGTGCACGACGGTCACTTGCGCCACAAAGGTCTGGACACATTATTGGACCTTCTGGCCGAAAACGACTTTAATTTTTACCGCACCACTAAAATCCATCAATGGGGTGGCCCCGCAGGCCTCATTGATGCCGATGATATCGTACTCATTAAAGTTAATTGCCAGTGGAAGTGCCGCGGCACGACGAACACCGACGTTCTCAGAGGACTGATTCACCGCATTCTTGAGCACCCCGATGGATTCAACGGCGAGGTGGTGGTTTTCGAAAACGGCCAGGGGCGCGGGGGCTTCGACGGGATCACCCAAGGCGGAACTGCTTATTCATCTTGGCCTGGAATCGATGACAACATCGTCGTCAACGCCGAAGAGCAGGATTTGTTGACGGTGGATTACCTTGTTTATCAGGTTTTCAAGAATGATCCGGTCAGCTCATTTCTGCTGGATCCGGTGCGTTCCATTTTTATCGACGGATCGGATAAAATCACCAATGGCTACCGAAAAAAGTCAGGGATCTCCTACCCGTGCTTTACCACTTTAATGGATCACCGCATCGAACTAAAAGAAGGCCTTTGGACCGGCTCAGAATACGCCGATAAAATCAAGCTTATAAATCTGCCGGTTTTAAAAACCCATGCGGGAACCGGCATGACCGGTGCCCTGAAGCATACCTATGGAATTCTTTCCATGGCTGACGGCAGCAGCGGCGTTCGCCATTATAGCGAATCGGGTAGCCAATGCGGTAAGATGTGGGGGCTGGTCAGAGCTCCTGATCTAAATATTGTCGACTGTATCTGGGTCAGCCACGAAAGCCTGTCCGGCTATCCCGCGTCGACAACCTATCGTTCCAACACGCTTTTGGCAGGGATTGATCCGGTGGCCCTGGATTATTATGGCGGCAAACACATACTTTACCCCCTGGGCGGACCGTATCAAGACCGTCATGATCCCGATACCTACCCCGGCCTTATCAGCCACCTGAACGGCGCCCAGGAAATGATAAACAACACGGGCGGGATATGGGGTGAGCCCGCCCTAATGGGTGACGAAAACATCGAGGTTCTGTCAACCTCAGCCGAGGAAAAAATTGACGAAGACAAAGATACCCTGAGCAGTGGTGGCAGTGGCGCGAGCTGTTTTTTTTCGACCTCCAGCGGCGGCGGGCGGAGCCATTAGTAGCATTTTGATCTCTGTAATTCTTCTTTTTATATGTCAAATATCTGCATTTTTCAGGGGTAGACCTACCCCTATTAGTTGCATCTCCT
>JASFEV010000306.1:0-5300 GCA_050124655.1 Desulfobacterales bacterium | reverse complement strand
CATATCCAAGGCAACCAGATCCACCTTCTCAGAATTTTGAGCATAAATGTCAATTGCTTCCATGCCGTTTTCGGCTGTAATAACCGAGTACCCTAATTCTTTGAGCATCAGTTTTTCAACTTCAATTGGCCCTTCTTCGTCATCCACAAGCAGGATGCACTCGCTGCCTTTTACCAGCGTAACATCAACTTCAGAATGGTCTGTTTCTTCGACCTCAGATGACGGTAAATAGATGACGAATGTCGTTCCATGACCCTGCTCGCTGTAGACGCGAATGATACCATAATGATTTTTGACAATGCCGTATGCAGAAGCCAGCCCCAGACCCGTTCCCTTGCCGATTTCTTTAGTTGTAAAAAAAGGCTCAAATATTCTTTCAATCGTATCTTTATCCATGCCGATGCCACTGTCGGTTACCGAAAGCTTAACATAATTGCCGCCTTTAGCCTCAAACGGTTCACAGTAAGCATCACTGAGGACAACATTTTCGGTTTGGATATACAAGTCGCCGCCATCCGGCATGGCATGCCAGGCATTTAAATACAAATTGATCAGAACCTGTTCAATCTGCCCCTGATCCACCTTCACATTCCATAGTTTCGGGTTGCACCGTTTGTGTAATATAATTTCTTTTTTGGTACGCATAAACATGCGAGTGCTTTTTTCCACGATATCGTTGAGACAAGTCGGTCGCAACGTGTATTTCCCCTTGCGGGCAAAGCCTAAAAGCTGATCAGTTAGGTTCGCCGCGCTCATGACATTTTCCTCAATTCCTTCTATATATTTGATGTCTGATTCAGTCTTTGGCCTGTCGGATTCGTGGCTCAAGCGCATCAGGGATAAATACCCCTGGATGCCCATCAGAATATTATTAAAGTCATGGGCAATTCCACCTGCCAGGGTGCCGATGGCCTCCATTTTTTGGGCATGCATGAGCTGGGCTTCGAGATGTTGCCTTTCTTTTTCGGCGCGCAGCTGATCGGTGATATCCGAAACTTGACCAACAATTTTTTCCTTTTCAGTCGAATCCTGGAAGCGGTTTGCCGTAATTTTGACAGATCGCTCCTCTCCGCTGGCCCGTATGATTCTGCAGACCGGTCCTGAATTTGCCGCCAATCCTTTCTGAACGGCTTGAAAATACGTTTCAACATTGCTGTACTCGGTGGGTTCTATGTATTCTTTAAGCGCATGTCCCTCGATCTCAGAGCGTGGGCAGCTAAGGATTTGAGCAAATACCTCGTTGGCATATAAAATATTCAAATTCTTGCTGAGGATGACAATCCCATCTCTTGAATTCTCCACCACTGAGCGGTATCGCTCTTCACTTTCGAGCAAGGCTTTTTGGGCATCAATCCTTTTGCTGACATTCCGCGCGACATTCAAGATGACTTTCTTGCCGCGGTAAGTGATGGCCCGCGAGTGTATTTCAACCGGAAGATGCTGGCCATTTTTTTTGAAATGAGATGTTTCAAGGTTCAGTTTGGGTTGCGTTTGTACCTGCGCTTTTTCAATTAGCTCGTAAAGTATAGAATTAAAATGATTTTCTGGAATGATTTGATTCAGATTCAGTTCTAAAAACTCATTGAGCGTATAGCCCAGCTGGGAATAGGCGGCTTCATTGGCTTCCAAAATATGGCCGTCCAAATCCATGATATAAACTGCGTCATCCACTTTTTCCAAAAGCTCTTTATAGCGCGTATGTTCCTCAGCGTCCTTCAAGTTGGCCAGCATATAATTGAAGGCCTCCGACAATTGATTAAACTCCCAATAATTTCTTCGATTTGTTTCAAATAGGAGATCTTTCTGACCTTCTGATATCTGAATGGCTTTGGCGGTCATTTTACGTAAGGGCGCCACCATTTTTCTAGCTAAAAAAACCGCCATCAGGGTTGACACAGCTAGCACGATAATCGCAAACACGCTCATCCAAACGGTGACTCTGCGTTTTTCCTGTATCAGGCTTTCCAGTGAAGACTGAAAATAAAGATGCTTGAATCCACTAATCTTGGATAGAATGAGGTTCTGTCCAAATGGAACAAATCCGGTCTGTCCGGCTATTTGCTCTCGCAATTGAGGATCGACCGCCATGGCCTGACGTGCCATGAGGTCGAAAGCCTGATGGGGATGAATTGCTACCAGACGGATCCCCCCGGCTTGCTCGATGGTTTCTATGAGGTTTTGGTCTTTAAGCATGTCGTACAGTGCGTAAGCCGTACCCATGCGACCGGTTTCATGCATGACTGGAGCGGATAATATCCATAATAATCGGATCGTTGTCTCATCTTGCATCAATTTGCCATCTGGATATTCTGCTAATGCATATGTAACCACTCCATCAGAAAGCCCGGGGTATTGTTGCGGCACAATCTGTTTTTCACCTACCTTTTTTACAAAATGATATACCCCATCTTTAGGCGAGTACGACTGGGTGATTCGATCGCTCAAGTTGGATGTATCGTCCAACAAGACGGTCACCCGAATAATATTGTCGGAGCTAAGTTCATCTAAAATATTGCGAATGCTGGCTATACGGTTTTTTAGAATAATTTCGACCTGACCCTTTTGTGCTCTTAATTTCTCGTAAAATTCAGCCTCCACTTTTTTACCGAAATAGCGGTAAAGGGTTCCCAGTATAACGACAACTGACACGCTGACAAGGACCACAAAAGCCGTCATCAGATAGGTGGAAAAGCGCTTGTAGTATTTGAATCTGGACATAACTATTAAGCATAAAATAAAATGACTTAAATTGTCAAAAAAAAGTTAAGATCACAGATGTTTAACGCTTTTTAACAGCAGACGATTCGCACAGGGGGAAAATGCCGACTCTCTACCGCAGCCGTTTTGATGATTTGTGCGATAATTTCTGATTTCTTTTGACTTCTGATCGAGGATTGCCATACAACTTTATGCAAACAAAACAGGTGACGGGCTAAGCTTGTGTTTGCCAAATTCAAAGCTGCTCACTTCGCGGTTGTTCGATGGCGTTGTAGGCCGCAAAGGCGCCAGGTTAAAAATTCGAATGTGCTGACGGCACGTAATTGATTTCAAAGGGGGAAAATTGAAAGACGGCAAATTACATTACGGCTGGGTAGTCATTTTTATGGGGCTGCTGACCACCATCGCTGCTCATGGATTCGGGCGGATGTCCTACACGATTATTCTTCCCGCCATGAAAGACGGACTGGGCTTTAACTATACACAGCTGGGGCTGCTGGGAACCGGCAATTTCATCGGCTATCTGACCATGGCAATTATTGGCGGTTTTTTGGCTGCCCATTTTGGAACCCGTATCGTTATCACAGCCGCTTTGGTACTGATGGGAATCACGATGATTCTGACTGGCCTGGCGCAATCATTTGGCCTCGCCTTTGTAATGCGGTTGCTGACGGGCCTGGGCAATGGTGCATCTTATGTTCCGGCCATGGCTCTGGGCTCGGCCTGGTTTACTATGAAAAAACGAGGTTTTGCCACCGGCATCGTCTCTGCCGGAATCGGAATCGGCACCCTCATCTCCGGCCTGGTGGTTCCACCGATTTTAGCGGCTTTTGTTACCAATGGCTGGCGGTTTTCGTGGTACATACTGGGTGGCGCCGTACTTGTGATAGCCGGTATTGTCTTTCAGTTTGTGCGTAGCAATCCCCAAGAAAAGGGGCTCGAGCAGGTCGGATCTGAAAAAAGCGAAGCAGTCCCAAGCGATGCACCGCCAATTGAAAAGACAGCAACGCCCAAGTTGACCAGCACCATTAAAAGTGTCGTTAAGATGGGCGCCGTCTGGTATCTGGGGGTGGTTTATTTTTTCTATGGTCTTTCCTACATCATCTATATGGTTTTTTTTGCAGCCTACCTGGTTAAGGAAGTGGGTCTTAGCCAGGAATTTGCCGGCGGGTTATGGGCGCTGGTAGGCGGTTTAAGTATTTTTTGCGGTGTGATTTGGGGCAAAATATCGGATGTGCTTGGAAGAAGCCGTGGTGCCGCTTTGGCGTATCTTGTGTTGGGGCTTTCCTATATAATCTATGCGCTGATCAAGGTCGATTTGGGTTTTTATCTTTCGGCTATTTTATTCGGTCTAACCGCCTGGAGTATACCCACCATTATGGCTGCTGCGGCCGGGGACTTTGTCGGACCGCGCCTGGCACCCGCAGGGCTAGGCTTTATAACCCTGTTTTTCGGCATCGGCCAGGCCTTGGGGCCGGCGATCGGCGGCTATCTGGCAGATGCCAGCGGTTCATTCACACTACCTTTTTTGATCGCTGGTGTTATTTCTCTGGTCGGGATGGTGCTGTCGATTTACTTGAAAAAGCCGGCCGAGGAATAGACCTATCTAAATGAGTCCCCGGTGAACGTGCTGCGTTGAATTTCGAAGACGAGTACGACATTAGGCATAATAGCGCTTCCTTATCGTCCTCGTCGTCGTCCTCGTCCTCGATAATCGTAGGTTACGGATATCTACTTATTTCTGTATCAGGATAAATAATTAACAAGGAGCGAAATCATGATGATTGAAGCCAATGGTATCAACATCAATTATGAATTATCGGGCAAAGAACAGGCGCCGGTAGTTGTGCTGAGTCATTCTCTGGCCTGCAGCCTGGTGATGTGGTGGCCACAGCTTGAATTGCTGGAGGCCCATTTCCGCGTTCTACGATATGATACGCGCGGCCACGGGCTTAGCGATGCGCCCGCGGGACCTTACACCCTCAAGCAACTGGTGGATGATGCCATCGCAATGCTCGACGCATTAAAGATCGATCAGGTGCACTGGATCGGTCTGTCGATGGGCGGCATGATCGGACAGGGCCTAACATTAAGTCGTCCCGAGCGGCTGAAGACCCTTGTTTTAGCCGATACCGCTGCGATCATTCCCGCCGAAGCGCAGCCGGTCTGGCAGGAGCGCATCGATGCGGCCAGAAACGGGGGAATGCAAGCTGTGGCTGAATCAACCCTGGAGCGTTGGTTTACACCGAACTATCTGAAGAACAATTTACCCGAGACCGATCGAATTCGGCAACTGATCCTGGCCACCCCGCTGGATGGATATATTGGCTGCAGTGAGGCCATCCGCCGCCTAAATTATTTGGAGCGGCTCAACACCCTTGATATAACCACCCTGATTATGGTCGGTGCCGAGGATCCCGGCACGCCGGTGGCGGCTTCGGAGGCTATGCACGCCCAAATCAAAAACTCAGAGCTGGTGGTGATTCCACAGGCAGCCCATCTTTCCAATATTGAACAGGCCGCTGTTTTTAATGATCAATTGATGGCATTTCTGGCAGGTCGGGGATAGGGCTCGCTTCAGC
>JASFEV010000305.1:0-5312 GCA_050124655.1 Desulfobacterales bacterium | reverse complement strand
TGCGGGATTCATCTTTCCTGTTTGTTTGACCTATCGCTGTATTTAAATTTTACCGGTTCAATTATTCGATCGTTATGGTGTGGATAACTGAAGTGCAAATTGTTTCGTAATTTACAGCGGGAAGAACACACAAAGAAGATCACGCCAACGCTTATTAACTGAAATCCTATAGGGCACCTATCTTCTAAAGGCAAGCGCTTTGCTATGCGGGATGATATTTGAATTTTCTGAATTCAAATTGATGAAGGAGAAACATATTATGTCTAAAAGAAATAAAAAAAATTCACCATCACAGAAAAAGCAAGACACCAATATAACGCAGGAAAAACGGCAGGCTAAAAAAGATGCTGTTTTGGGTACCGAGAAAAAAGGGCGTCTACCGCTGATGGTTGCCATTGTCTGTTCCGCCCTTATTATCGCCGGCGGAATCTATTATGCGACTAGCGATCGGGGGGATACCTCACCGGAAGCAGCCAGCGTTTCCACTCAAACAATCGCCTCACAGGTCAGTTTGCCAGCCAACTTGTTCGATGACGGCAAGGCCCGACATTTTGAACATGTGGCCGGCGAATTCAAGATTAAATATTTTGTTTTGAAAAGCGCCGACGGCGTTATTCGGGCCGCGTTTGATGCCTGTGATGTCTGCTGGCCGGCGGGCAAGGGCTATTACCAGGAAGGCGATCACATGGTGTGCCGCAATTGCGGCCGGAGATTTGCTTCGGTTCTGGTTAATGAGGTCAAAGGTGGGTGCAACCCAGCACCCCTGAATCGCCGCGTCGAAAACGGGCAGGTCATCATTGAAGTCAAAGATATCCTGCAAGGCCGACAGTATTTTAATTTTTCAGGCAAGACCTAAGCAGAGTAAGAAAAGAAGGGTCTCACGCAAAGGCGCAAAGCCGCAAAGAAAGCTCAATATAATGCTTCGCAAATCTGCTCAAACAGGTGTAGTGGCTTTGCCTGAGAACAGAATTATTTATCTAAATATAGTTTGAATCAGAGGAAATAATGACACTTAAAGAGATATCCATCAAAAACCTGATCCGGCGCAAGGGCAAAGCTTTTTTTGTTTTGTCCGGGTTGGTCATTGGTGTTTCAACGGTTGTTGGAATCATCAGCTATATTGAGGCCATGACCAGCGATATCAATCACAAACTGGAAAAATACGGTGCCAATATTCTAATTGTGCCTCGGACCGAGAATTTAACCCTTACATACGGTGGACTTTCCCTGGGCGGTGTGTCTTTTGAAATGCAGGAAATCCATGAGGCGGACCTGGCACAAGTTAGTTCTATAAAAAATGCCCGGAATATAGCAGCCCTGGGGCCGCTGGTGCTGGGGGTTGTGGAAGTCAATTCACATAAAGTGCTGCTGGCAGGTGTCGATTTTAAAGCATCGGCAATTTTAAAGCCCTGGTGGCAATTGCGGGGTCAACTGCCCGATGAAAACGGTGTCGTTTTAGGTGTTGAGGCTGCCCGCATCCTGAGGTTAAATACAGGGGACCGCTTTAACATCAAAGATCAGAATTTTGGAGTGTCGGGTATTTTGCAGCCCACCGGCTCGCAGGACGACCAGTTGGTGTTTGCCCGCTTGAACACCGCGCAGGCGTTGTTTGATAAAATCGGACGGGTTTCAATGGCCGAGGTGGCAGCGCTGTGTCATGATTGTCCTATCGATGCGATGGTCAAGCAGATCTCGGATGCCCTGCCGGGCGCCAAGGTAATGGCCATTCAACAGGTGGTCAAAGGCCGCATGCAAACACTGGGGCAATTTAAAAAATTCTCATTTGGCATATCCGGTGTTATCTTGCTGATTGGCAGCCTCGTGGTTCTGGTCACCATGATGAGCAGCGTCAGAGAGCGTACCGATGAGATCGGCATTTTTCGTGCCATCGGCTTCCGGAAACGCCATGTCATGAAAATCATTTTTCTGGAAGCGGCCATTTTATCCGGACTGGCCGGCATCATGGGATATATGCTTGGCTGGGGGAGCACCAAGGTGGCTGTGAATCTTTTTATTGATGGGCATTCTGGAATTGTGCCCTTTAATATCGAATTGGCGGCCGGAGCTCTGATCCTGGCGTTGTTTATCGGCCTGGTTTCCAGCACCTATCCGGCAGTCATGGCGGCACGGCTGGATCCCGGTGAAGCGCTCAGGACGCTGTAAATGCAAGATCAACACTCATTTTTAAGCAGATACTATCTTCAAACGATGCGTTTTAATCTTTATCAAGAAATGAGCTAACGTGCTAAAATTGAAGTGAAATGAGCTAAAATTAAGATAGGCTGAAATCCTGAATTGTAAGGGAGATCTTATTTATGAGCTATATTGTTGCCGAAAAATTAACTAAGAAATATGGCAGCGGGGATGCTGCAGTTAAGGCGGTCTCTGATGTCAGCTTTCAAATTGAGGCGGGTGAATTTGTCGGTCTGATGGGTGAATCCGGCGCCGGCAAATCCACGCTGCTGTCCATCATGGGGGCCATGAACACACCGACTTCCGGCACCTTTGTGGTCGATGAAATCGATATTTACGAGCTCAGCTCGGAACAGCAGGCGGATTTTCGCCGGGAATTTCTGGGTTTCATATTTCAGGATTTTTACCTGGTGCCTTACCTGACGGTCTTTGAAAATATCATGCTTCCCTTGACCATTGTGGAAAAAAACCGCAAGCAAAAGCAGGCGATGGTTCAAAACGCGCTTGATCAGGTCGGTTTGCTGGAAAAGGCAACACGTTTGCCGAACCAGATCTCCGGCGGTGAAAAGGAACGTGTGGCCATTGCACGGGCAATTGTCAACGAGCCTCCGGTTTTGCTGGCAGACGAGCCCACCGGCAACCTGGACAGCAAAACCTCAGCGGATATCATGAAATTACTGCAAACTTTTAACAGTGATGGTATGACCATCATCATGGTCACCCACAGTGAAGCCTGCGCCCAATACGCGCACCGGTTGATGCAGGTATCCGATGGTAAGATTGTTGTAGATCAACCCTTGTCCGGCAGGTATCTGGCAAACTGAATATTTGTAGCGGGTTCCTTAATTAATATAAAACGATTGAATTGAGCTATTTGAGTTTTTGATCAACCGCCGCACCGAGCCGGTTGCGGCAAGCGCCGGATCGTGAGACCGCCCAGCTGAAAGCTGTATTTACTGGTTTTGCGCTTTTGTGCTCACCGAAAGAACCGGACAGGGAGCCTGACGCGCCACCCGGTCTGTAGTTGACCCCAGCAGAAGCGTTTTGACCAGTCCATGGCCGCGGACACCCAAGACAATCATATCCATTTCATTGGTTTTCGCATAGTGCCCCAAAGCCTCATAAGGTTGACCCTGTAAAATACACGTTTCAGGTGTGCACCAGTTTCGGGCATCTTCCGGAACCATGGCCATCAGTTTTTCGGTTATACGTTGATGCAATTTTTGCTCGATTTCTTCACTCAGCACTTTGTCCGGTTTCAGCAGCACACTGGAAGCGGACGGCTCAATCACGTGGGCCAGATACAGGTCGGCCTCAAATTCCTGTGCCAGGCTGAGGGCATGTTGAAAGGCCAGATCGGAATCAGGTGAGAAATCACATCCGACCAGAATTTTTTTGAGGGTTATTTTTTGATGAACCGGATCCACAAATTTGTGCTTCGGACTGTGAACGATCAGCAAAGGGCATGTCAGTACCCGCATCAAACGTTCGGTAACCGATCCGAGAATGAGCCGTTTCAAGCCTGAACGGCCGCGGGTGGCGGCAATGACCAGATCAATTTCTTTTTCTGCAACCAATCGTGACACTTCATCCGCGGTATGACCCACAGTAATCAGAGGCTCCCACAGAACGGCCTGTTTGCCGATGATCTCATTGAGCTGCTCAGCGGCCTGTTTTTTGATACGGTTTTGCTGGTCGACCGGATTCAATTGAAACTCCCCATAAATGGCTATCGAAGATAAATCGATGACATGACAGATATACAATTTAGCTTCAAACTCTCTGGCCAGAGCGACACCATAGGGTATGGTATAATTAGAGAAATCGGAAAAGTCCGTGGCACAAAGGATGTTTTTCATTTGTACTCTCATGGCATGTCTCCCTCATTATGGACTCGTAGATATTCGAGGCCAACTATCGATTTTTATGAACTAAATCTCATCCTTTTATGACAGCGATGGGTTTTAGCCTAGCCACCTTTTTGGCAATGCCTGCGGTGTGCACGACTTCAACAACCCGGTCCACATCCTTATAGGCGGCTGGCGCTTCTTCCGCCAGACCGGGCATGCTTCCCGCCAGAATATGGATACCACGGCCCTCAAGTTCTTCACGCAGCGTTACCCCACGAATGGCTTTTCTGGCCTTCTTGCGGCTCATGGTCCGTCCGGCCCCATGACAGGTCGATCCAAAAGTTTGCGTCATCGATTCCCGGGTGCCCACCAAAACCCAGGAGGCGGTTCCCATCGATCCGGGAACCAGTACAGGCTGCCCGATATCACGGTAAACCGAAGGCAGTTCTGGGGAACCGGGCCCGAAAGCACGAGTCGCACCTTTGCGATGAACACAGAGCTGGACATTTTTACCGTCGATTTGGTGAGTTTCGATTTTGGCCATATTATGGGCAATGTCATATATCTGAAAAACATGATGATTGGAAACCCTGCCGGCCAGCACCTGCTCGAAACTGCGCCGAATATGAAAGGTCAGCACCTGCCGATTGGCGAACGCATAATTGGCGGCTGCTTTCATGGCTGCCAGATAATCCTGGCCTTCGGGGCTGCTCAGCGGTGCGCACACCAGTTCCCGATCCGGTAGATTGAGTCCATAGCGGGAAATGCTCTTCTGGAAGCGCTTGACATAATCGCCGCAGACCTGATGTCCCAGGCCGCGTGATCCGCAATGGATTTGAACCGCAATTTGTCCTTCCTGAAGACCGATTCGTTGGGCAATTCCGGGTTCCAGAACTGTTTCGACAATGTCCAGTTCGATGAAATGGTTTCCGGCGCCCAGCGTCCCGACTTGTTTTTGGCCTCGGTCTTTGGCCCGTGGACTGACTTTTTCCGGGTTTGCGCCGTCAAGACAACCGCTCTCTTCGGTGCATTCCAGGTCCGCTTCAGAGCCGAATCCTTTTTTAACTGCCCAGCGGGCACCTTGTGAAAGTACCTGATCGAGTTCGCGCCCCTTTAATTTGATATGGCCCCCTTTGCCGACGCCGCTGGGGCAGTTGGTATACAGAACTGAGGCCAGATCATCCACAAAGGGGCTGATTTCTTCATGGTTTAAGTGCGTGGCCAGCAGGCGTACGCCGCAATTGATGTCATAACCAACGCCGCCCGGGG
>JASFEV010000304.1:0-5323 GCA_050124655.1 Desulfobacterales bacterium | reverse complement strand
TTGGGGGCAATCGTAATAATAAACTGGTCGACCAGCATGGCGTTGACAAAACTGGTGATCACCCGGGCGCCGCCTTCGACCATCACACTGTTGATTTTCATTGCATCCAGCTGATCCATCAGTGCAAAAAGATCGATTTTACCGTCAGGGCCGGTCGCACAGCTCAGTGGTTTTGCACCGGCTTTTTCAAACGCCCGAATTTTCACGATGGAATTGGTTTTTGCGTTTATGAGCCAGGCGCTCATATCATCTCTTTGAACACATTTGGCTTCCAGCGGGGTGCGCAAGTGGGTATCCAAAATAATGGGTTGCGGATTTTTACCATCAACATGTCTGACAGACAACTGCGGGTCGTCGGCCAATACCGTTCCGATGCCGACCAAGATAGCGTCGCTCGCGGCGCGGATTTGATGGGTCAGCTTCCATGATTGGGGTCCGCTTAATTGTAAGGGCTCATTTTTACGGGAAGCAATGCTGCCATCGATGCTTTGGGCGTAGCTGACCGTTATAAACGGGCGGTTATATTTACTGCGGTATTGCGCGGCGTAATGCAGCTGTGCCCTTAAATCTTCAATGGACTGGATACGGGTGTTGGCATAATGTTCAACAATGTTGCTGGCTTCAGCGGTGGTGCCGGTATCGCGATTTTGTTCCGTTTTTAAAGATTTGTTCGATCGCACTATTTCCCTCCCAAGTGCACCCTTCCGTTTTAAAGAAGGCGCCCTTGTCCATGTCGCTCCAACAACAGTTTATTTTCCGGCTGCCATAGCGAGCGCATGCCCGAACCGGTCAGCATCAGGATCAGGGCGCATGTCAGCAACACAAAGAGACTAAACGGTGAATTCCATGCCGTCAGGGCGCCGGACACCATGATCGACATCAGCAAAGCCATGCTGCGGGCTAAAAAGCCTAAAGCAATCATTAAGCCGGCTGCTGCCAATATGGGCAGTGCCGGTATGCCCAACGGCATCGAAGCATCAAGGGTGGCAACAGTGACGCTCTGTTTGCCTGCGGCAAAAGCAACAGCGGCATCGCACGTGACAAAGAAGACGGTTGCGCTGATGATCAATCGCAAAAAAACCGGTCCCCGTTGTGTTGACCCAAAATCGATACCGCGATCCCATCGTGCTTGCCGCAGATGAGCCAATTTACTATAACCGCCGATCTCCAGTGCATCTTTGAAAAATCCCGCCAATAGCGGTATCATAAATATGGTCGCTGCTATTGTCAAAGCCGGCCGAGGAAAAATCGGTAACAGAGCCACGGCCACCAGACCCATCTGGAAACCGGCGATCATTCGTTTGGCCGGATGCGGCTTAATATCGGTGACCGGCAGGTTTTTTTTCTTGCGATGCCAGAGGCCAAATTGAAAGATATAATAGGCCAGGCTGACGCTGATATAGTAAAACGGAAGTCGATCATGGCCGATGGCCAAAATGGGTGCTACCAGCAAGCCCAGGGCGTCAATTTTGGTGTCGAGCCATTCACCTAACTGGGTTTCAGATCGCATGGCTCTGGCAAGATAACCATCCAGGTAATCCATCAGTGCCGCGATGATATAAATGGCACCAGGTGCCCAGATCAGCCAGCGGGTACCAGCTGCTGAACCCGGTGGCTCTTGAAACAGAAAACCGCCCAAAGCGGCAATTAAAAAGCCGCGTCCGATGGTCAGCCAGTTGGCAATTCCGAAAGTATTATGTAAAACCTCATTCTGCCGTAAACGGTTTTTTCCCAAACCGGTCCATAACAGCCACAGCATATATGCGTTAATGATCGCACTTTGCAGCATCCATTGCAAAGCGGAACGCGGCTGCCAGAGGAAATAAAGCCAACTGAAGCCCCCCATGATAAACAGCAGACTAAACAAACACGCCGTCAACCAGGCACGTTGCAAGTCGCACCGTAGCGGCTCATTTTGATAGGTGCAGCGCTGAGAGAGCGAACCTGATTTAAGCATATGTTTACCCCATCACTAAACTTCATATCCCGAATCGTCTGCCCTAAAAAGTCACACGTGTCCCCTCAGACTATGCTTCAAGGTACATTGTAAAACATAATGCGTCTTTTATTGTTAGCAATCCGTGGTGAGCATTGGCGTTAACTGCATTCGTTTGGAGATGAGATAAAGTACTTGGGTTCAGAGAATAGGCAGCTGCTCCCCCGCCCCCCGCTTCACAAAATTGCTCTCAATGTAGTTTTGCAATTCGTCGAGCAATGTCAGCTGCTCTTTATCCAGGGCGCTGGATTTTTTCAGATGTTTGATTTCTGCCAGAACGGCAGCCGGTGTTATCCGGGGGTTTCCTTTATAATCCACTAACGCCTGATCTTCACTGCTTGGATTTACCCGGCGCAGATAGGTTTCAAATTCGGCTGCCGCTTCTTTACTTAAGTGTTGCGGGAAATTTCTTGCCAATACGCGATTGGCTAAAATGCGGGCATCTGGGCTCGTTAGCTGAGAGATGATGGTTTCTTTTTCATCTAGTGGTGTATTCTGGAATTGCTTAAATAAGTTTTCATCGCCGCGGCTAAAAAAACCAATCTGATACAAGGCTGCATCCGGATCCAGGTTCGGGATATAGGGATAGATGTAATTGCGGTGATAATCCACAATTTGCTGGAATACGGACGGATTGGACTGAAGCCACTTTAGGTTTTGCATCACAATGTCTTTACGTTCAGCGCTTAATAATTTCAAATAGCGCCGATTGGGCGGCAGCAGGATACCGGGCTCGCCAAATCGCTTACGTACGATCCAAGTGGAGGACTCGATGGTGTCGGCTTTGGTTGCTGTGAGCGCCGGCAAGTCGAGTCGCAGCCACAGGGTCTGATTTGTATAAGGGATCGAGCTTCCGATCGACAGTACCGGGACCTGATACATTAACTGGGGGCCATATTCGTTGCCTACCATCAATCCCCAGCGGTGATCACCGAGCGCACTTTGAAAGGGGGCCGGTATGTCGTTGATTCGGTGCATATCGGTTTCTTTATCAAAATAGCCCATCAGATATTCCCACATTTTGTGGCTTTTGAAAAATTTGCGAGCCAGCCCAAGAGTCGCCTCCACATCAACAGTGGCCTCATGAGCCGGTCCGCTGGCCAGCTGATTGGCTTCGTTGATATGTTCCAGTTTCAATGAAGGCTTGGCCTTCACCTGGGGCCAGGTAATGACCTCGCGTTTATAAAGCCAGAACATAACGGTTATCGGAAGCAGGTCCATCCGGCGGCAACCGTTTTGAAATTGATGGGTGTATGGAGGCAGTAAATTGCGATGAAATGCAAACCTTAAAAATTCATCATCAAATCCTAACGAGTTATATCCCAGGCTAATGGTATTACGCCGGTTCATGAGTTGATGAATTTGTCGAATGGCCTCATATTCGCACAGTCCGTTTGCCTGATCTTTAATTGAAATGCGGTTGGTTATCACGGCCCCCGGCGAAGGAATGACATCCGGCCGCAATTGTATCTTTACGGTGAAGCGGTCAAGTTCATTAAGCTGGCTGTCTGTTCGAATCGCAGCAAACTGCAATACCTGGTCGAAGGCCTTGCTCAGCCCGGTTGTTTCGATATCATAAAAAAGGTATGTTTTGGCCATGATCTAAAATCTTTGTGTATACATGAAGTGGTATGGTCAGTTTATTGATCATACCCGTCGGATCTAAAACTCATCTTCTTAACGCAATTTGTCAAGCTTAAAGATATGCTGCGGATATGCAATTTTAAGCAGAAATATTTCAGGAGCATATTTTCATTAGAAGTGATTTCAATACCCGCAAACCAACAGAAAAGGGATTTTAAAACGGCATCCGGTCAGATTTGTGGCAAGGTGCCTTGACCCTATGGTGGCAGAAAAGGAAAAATAGGAGAAACGATAATGCAATATTTTGGGATTAGCTGACCGTTATGGATAAATCACTCGTTTCATAACCAAATTCGGTCAAAAGACTTTTAGAGGTTTTAACGATTTCATCCGGACTCAGCTTCGTCTCGACATAGATGTCCTGGCCCTTAATTTTTTCGGGAATGCGCAGCTGATCCGAGTAACGGGAAAAATAGGTTTTATCCTCACCTGAAATCCAGAGTACTTTTTCAAAGTCTTTCGAATGGATGGCTGCAAAATAGTCACACAGATTGGTTAACAAATCTTCCCAGTAACGAACCGGATTTGTTTTGCCATTAAAAGTGAAAGATTTGATCTCTTTATCGGCATAGCTTTCTGGCTTCGGGATCGGTTTTTTGGGTGTTCGGGTTGTATATTGAACAACCGGCTTTTTTTTCGGACCGGAAAGCTCGATCACTTTGGGCGGCGGTCCGATATGGGTTTTCGGACGATTGGTAACGAGCCACCGGTCTAAATGTTTTTCAAAAAAACGTTCTACCACTTTCGCTTCGACTGCACAGCCGCAAATTTTTTCGGTGGATTCGCGCACCAATTCAACCAGAATCATGTTGGGCTGGCTAATCAGTTTATTCCAGGCTTCGGGGATGATATCGGAAGCCATTTTCTGATTTTTTTGCTCGTTCAATGATGTGGCGGCTTTTAATGCCTGGCCATTGGTGACTTTCGTTTTGCCCAGCAGATCGATCAAATTCGGAGCAATCGCATCCTCGTTTTGCTTTAACATGTCGGCGGAATAAATCCATTTATCCTGTGAATTTCCTGCAGATTTGGTCAGATAAAACCACCAGATAGTACCGTTGGTGAGAACCGACATATCGACCTTTTCCTGGGCGGCAAAATTTAGCAGCGGTTTTTGATAATTGTCCAGCTTTTCCTGGATGCGTTTAACTTCAATGAAGACTTTATTGGCGTTTTGATGGCGCAGCGCAAAGGAGACACTGTTGGAGTTGACGGCAAAGTCCGGATAAACTTCATCGACATCGAAGATATCCCAGCCTAAAAATGAAAGCAATCTGAGTACTACCGCCTGTTTGGTGGAAGCCTCATCAAATTTCTCAAGTTTTTTATTGGTTTTTAGACTTTTGATAAAGGAGACGATTTCTTTTTTCATGCTGTCCTCATTTGTAACGCTGTGCAATATTTCGGCTTTTATGCAAAGGCTGCATAATCCTATATCGGCCGCTGCCGATTAAACTTAAATGTTTTTAATCACTTAAGTTTTAGTTCAAATTGGCCGATATAATCTCTACAGATTAAAGCCTGCATATTTGAGTTCGATCGCTTGAAAAAGGAAAACGCTGATGAAAATAAAACTATTGGTTTTTTGTGCCCTTGTTTTTTTACTTTTAGGTTGGAACACAAAAGATGGCGTGTTATTCTTTTTCTTTGCCATTCATATTCTAACCCTGGCAATCGGTGTCG
>JASFEV010000303.1:0-5349 GCA_050124655.1 Desulfobacterales bacterium | reverse complement strand
TTTGCTGGTCAGCTGGCGCAAATACGCGTTCCAGGAGGTCGGCAGCTCCATCACCATAGAGGCACCCACCGACTGGCAGGTGACCGCATGATGTTGATCCGTTAACGCTGGTTTCAAGTAGCTGCCCACAATTGAATCGGAACGCACAGCCTCCAGATCCAGCTGACGGATGCCCTGTTCTTTGAGGTGGTCAAAAAGGATGTCGAAAAAGACTTTTTCGCGGCCAGGCACAACAATCACATCCAGAAAGTCGCAGACGTCCGTATCCCCCATCAAGCGGGCCGTTTCGCCCTCAACCATTAACGGTGCAATTCCGATTAATTCGCCACGATGGCGAATCGAACACAAATAAGATGTTCGACCGTTGCCGAAAGCCTGCCACCAGACCTTCAGCCACCCGGGCAGCACAAAAAGGCAATCCCAATTCAGATGGTTTGCACTGTCGTGCCAGAGGCCGGTGATTGAATCAATCGACTCTTCGGTTATGGTGTATGTTCTGTTTGCAGCCATTAACATTACAAAACACTTGGAGTAATGGAGTGATGGAGTGATGGAGTAATGTAACGATTAAAGACGATGTGTTTTCTTTTTTCCAATACTCCAACACACCAATAAATTTATAGCCTGACCATTTCCCCCGTTCGCGCTGCCTGGGCCAGGGCATCCAGCACCCGCATATTTTCGATACTATCTGCTGTCGAAAACATCAGCGGCGTTTGTTCCATGACAGCATCCGCAAAATGTTCGACCATCAACTGATATTCATCCGCCCCGGGGACAATATGCTTTTGTCCCGCTGCCTGATCCGATTCACGCACGTAGAAAACCGCCTCATTTTCCCAGGGCACAAAGGCATTGTGCGGCAGATCGATAGCCCCGTCTGAACCTAAAATCGAGTATGTTTGCTGTAAAGCCGTAACAAAGCTGGCCTCAAAAGAAGCCAAGCCATGGTCGGCAAAACCCAGGGTACCGACCATATGCACGTCCACGCCACCCGGATCATATTCGGCCTGGGCTTGCACCTGCGTCGGTTCGGCTCCCAGAAACCAGCGCGCCACGCTGACACTGTAACAGCCGACATCCAGCAAAGCACCGCCGCCCATTTCTGGATTCAGGCGGACGTTTGGCGGATCGCTCCATTCCGAATCGGCCATCCGGAAACAAAAAGCCGATCTGATCAACCGGGGCGTACCGATGGCGCCTTCGGCAATCAGCTGCTTGATGCGAAGGCTGCGGGGATGAAAGCGATACATAAATGCCTCCATCAGCAAGCGTTCGGCATCCTTGGCAGCTGCCGCCATTTCTCTGGCCTCTTTGGCATTGCTTGCCAGCGGTTTTTCACACAGCACGTGTTTGCCGGCCTCAAGGGCTTTTATCGTCCAGGGATGATGAAGATGGTTGGGAAGTGGAATATAAACAAGATCCACTTGCGGATCATCCAGCAACGCTTCATAGGTGTCATAGACGTGATCAATCTGATGATCAGTTACCACCTGTGCAGCCTCAGCCGGGGAGCGTGTGGCCAGAGCATGCAATCTGCCATTGTGAGATTTGCCGATAGCGGGAATTACACACTTGCGCGCAATCGTGGCATTGCCCATAACACCCCACTTGACCGCTTCAGCCATTCAGCACCTCCAGGGTGCCGCCATTGGCAGCCGATCTGGCCGCAGCCTCTAAAATGGCCACCACTTGAACAGAGTGCGTCAATGGCGCAGCGATGGGTTCGCCGCTCAACAGATGATCGGCAATATTTTGGTGAAAAAGATAATGCCGGCGCTCGGGCACGGCAAGCCTCTGGGTGATAATTTGACCCGAAGAATGACGGCGGTGTAACGTTAGCTCCGGCGGCATCTCAGTGGCCGGAATATCGTGTTGCTCAAAATAGGTTACCGGATCGGGCACATATTCAACCACATCTTTCCAGTGACCACTGATGGCCCCTTGGGTTCCCAGTAAATACCATTTAGGTTTGCGCACCGCAGCGATATCAGAATGCATAAATTCAGCTTCCTGACCACCGGCAAAACGGATTTGGATGCGTTCCTGATCTGCGTTGGTCACATCATGCCAGACGCGCTTGTGACGGATGCACGTCACCGATTGGGCGCGCGCCGGCATCAGACTGACGATCCAATCAAGATAATGCGCACCCCAGTCATATGTCAGACCGCCTGATATCTTATCGTGCGAGTGCCAGTATCCGCAAGGGTGATGAAATCCGCCTACAAATGTTTCCATGTAATACAGCTCTCCGATCAAACCTTCCCTAAGAGCCTGTCGGATAGCCAGATAATCAACATCCCAACGCCGGTTTTGGTGACAGCTTAGGTGAACTCCCTGTTTTTCAGCCATTTCAATCATAGCATCGGTTTCGCGTTTCGAAATCGCCAGGGGTTTTTCACAAACCACATGCTTGCCCGCAGCCATCATCTGTATGGCAAGCTCCGCATGGGTATTGGGAGGGGTGGCAATGATCACCAGATCGATGTCGGGATCCGCTGCAAAAGCATCAACAGCTGCGTATGTTTTCAGCTGCGTGAAATCCTGTCGGGCCTGATCCAGGCGCTGGGAGCTTAAATCACAGGCGGCCCTCAATTCCAGACCACGAGTCGCTTCGACGCCCAGGCCATGAATTTGGCCCACCGACGGGGCATAACCCAAGAGGCCAACGCCCAATGTTTGACTGTCATCATAAACACCCGCCAGATAGCACGATAGGCGATAGAGTATTTGCTGAAAAACCGGGTGGTGATAGGCTTGAAGTGTTGTACAGGCGACCTTGCCCTCCCCGGCCGGCCGCGCAACCAGCATCGACCGATGCGTGTAGTGCCAGTCGGCATATAAGATCATTTCGCTGTTATCTGCTGCCGTTTTTAAGGGCTGGTATACGCCATCAAGGTAAATAGCATCGGGTAAACGCTGCGACAGTGGATGGTCCGGGTCATCAAATAGCACCCGTAATTCGGCTGCCGGCCCTATCTCATCGGGTTGCACCCCAAAGATATCGGGCAGCGGCCGGATGGATCGGCGCACCAGCCCCAGCCATCCGCCGCCGGCGTTCACGTACTGCTCGAGATGCTGATCGTTTTGATGGTACTCTCCAGTCTGGGCGGTAATGACGACATCAAACGGACTCAGATCCGCCGGAATGGCGGAGTTAACAGCCAGTAACACATGCGGTATGGATTGCAGATACTCAAAAAAAGAATCCAGCTCAGAACTGTCTTCTTCACAAATCGCCAGTATTGATAGGGGTGGATGACTCAACATAATCGTCAATTAATCTTTCTTGATAGTCAATATTCAGGTTGCCGGTTCCTTGCTTCTGGCTACTGGCTTCTCGCTTCTTGCTGCTGCCAGAAAGCAAGAACCTGTCCTCTGTCTTCTGTCCTCTGTCCTCTGTCCTCTGATCACGACAATAATCGCCAGCGGGATCCTTTCTCATCATCTTCGATAACAATGTTAACCTCTTGCAAGCAGTCGCGAATGGCATCTGCTTCCTCAAATTGTTTGCGCTGTCTGAACGTTTCTCTGACTTTCAGCAATTGCTCAACTACCGGCGCCAGACAATCAGCTTGGCTACGCGGCAAGGCTGCCAGCCGGGTGCCCAAAATCGCAATCAGCTCGCGCAGGGTGTCGCGCGCCTGGATAACAGCCTCTGCATTTTCCAAATCCTGCTGCGCCTGCCAAATGATGCGATCCAACTCCAGCAGTGCATTGGTGGTTTTTTGCGCATTATGGGCATCAAGTCCGCTGTTAAATTCATCTTCCAGTTGATGGATTTGGTCCCAGAAGTCATCGCCGCTACCCGCAGCGGTTGTTTTTGCATCTGCGACAGCTTGCGGGCGCTGTGTCCACTGCGCGTCGGTATCTGCGCCGCGGAGCACATCAAGGGAAAAGTGGTCACCGCTATTAAACACCAGTTGCTGCTTGGCGCGCTGCAAGGTAACGTGGCCGATTCCTCTGATAACCGCCTCATCCTTTGCAAAATCTAAAATACAAGCCGTATGCTCATCCAAACCAAAAATCGAAACATCCGCCGGCAGGGAGGCGACCAACTGATCAAAACGCGGTTTGCCCATAAAACAAAAACGCGTGTCATGATTCCCCCCTTCTGCGTTGTTCCAGTGCGGCACAACCACGAGGTTAAATCCAAAATGTTTTAACAGGTCCATGCCGTCCACCCAGTGCAATTCCTGACCGACTTTGTAAATTTCATAAACCGGGAGCGTAAAACGGCCAACGGTCAGAGCAGCCGCGCTGGCAGCCACCAGGCATCCGCCGTCATTAATGCAGTCGGTTAAAATTTTGGGTATGGCAGAAGGCATCCACTGTCGTACCGCATAGGTTGGACTGCCGGGTCCGATCAAAACATAATCGGCCGCCCGCAAGGTTTGATAGGCCTGCTCGGCCTCAAAAGGAGAAATGGTCTCATTTGATTTAAAAGAAGCTATTTCCAGGGTCTGTTGAATATGGGATTGGAAGTAATCTCGGGCCTTTTCTGAGATCTGGTCAGCATTTAACTGAAATCCTGCCGGTGTATCCAAGAATACAGCTGTTGGTGCGGCCGCCAAGCGCCCCAGTAATTCTTTGTGAACCTCCACCATTGTGGCGGTCAACTCACCCGACCCCATTAAAACAATCATGCCTTTTCCAGACGGCATGGCCCAAACCTTCCTGATTCAATGCTATATGGCACTAAAACTCAACTGATCGACGGCTGAATCATCCGCCAATGAACTGTCCCCCCAAACAAAGTATATATATAAATTATTGTTAAATATAAGAAACAATTTAGTTTTATCAAACAGTATTTTTTTTAGAATCGTTTACCCATAGTAAGGACAAATTTGCACATATTTGTGAAATATTTGTGAAATGTATTGTGCAAACCCTGATGTCAAAAAGGCCATCACAGCGCTAATATCGAATCCGGCTTTGGCAAAGGAATAGAAAGCAACGTTTGAAAGCATTAAGAAAGGAGGGGTTACAGCTTCTGCTGTAACCCCTTTGTTTTCATGGTAGGCACGGCGAGATTTGAACTCGCGACTTCTACCGTGTCAGTCTGTTTAAGCGATTTTACGGTGTTTTTCAGTCTTTTTTGGTGTTACCTTTGATTATTGATTTACAAGGCTTTAGCAACATTTTCATTTTTTTTTGGTTTATGATTTTTTATCTTGTTTTTGTACCTTATGGTAGCAAAATGGTAGCAGGATATAGTCGACCTCCCCGAACGCTCTTTGCTTACATTCCGCATTGGTTATCCACCAACAAAATAGGTAAATCTAAATTCCGTCTTCAAAACTCAGAAGTCCAATAAAGATAAACATAGTATTATTTTTTATA
>JASFEV010000302.1:0-5366 GCA_050124655.1 Desulfobacterales bacterium | reverse complement strand
TGGTGTCGTCGGCAAGTTTTCCATACGCAATCCTTACCACGAGCTTAAAATTGCTGAAATTTTGCAAAAGCGTTTTGGAAAAGTCTTCCTGGGACATCAAATTTCCGGTCATTTAAACTTCTCCCGCCGCATCGCAACAACCTACCTAAATGCAGCTGTGTATCCCATTCACCAGGAATTTTATCAGGCCATCGAGAAATCTTTACAATCAAAAGGACTGCGCCTGCCCTTGCGCATCCTAAAAGCCGATGGCGGCAACATGAATTTTGAGTCATCGGTCGAGCTCCCCGGCCAGACGATCCTTTCCGGGCCGGCAGCCAGTGTCATGGGCGCTGTGGGATTTAGTGCAGCGCATGAAGATAGCCTGGTGATGGATATCGGCGGCACCACAACCGATATGGCGCTATTGATCAAGGGCGCACCGGTATTGAATCCTGTGGGCATCGACCTAGGCGATTACCGCACACTGATCCGCGCGTTGGATACGGTTTCCATCGGACTGGGCGGTGATAGCATGGTCAAATTGAATCACCACGGTCTGCAAATCGGACCCGAACGCTCGGGCGCGGCAATGGCCTACGGCGGACCCGCGCCGACACCCACCGACGCATTGTTTGTGCTGGGTATGGTCACAGATGGTGACCGTGAAAAATCCTTGCACGGCTTTGCGCCCATCGCCAAAAAGTTAAACCAATCAATTGAAAAGCTGGCTGAAACCGTTTTTGAATTGACCTGTCAAAATATTTGGAAAGCAGCGCAAACGTTTATACAGCGCATAAACAGCCAACCGGTCTATACCGTCCACGAAATGATGGAAGGATATAAGGTCCAACCCGCAACAATGCTGATACTGGGTGGCCCAGCCGCCTATTTCGCTGAGGCCCTTGGGAAGATATCCAATCTGAAGGTCCGGATCGTGCCCAAATGGAAGGTTGCCAATGCGATCGGGGCGGCTTTGGCCAGAACCACCTGTGAAGTCGTGTTGTTTGCAGATACGGAAAGTCAAATTGCCGCCGCACCGGAGGAGGCCTACTTTGAGCGTATAGAGCGCACATTTAAGCGCAAGGATGCGCTCAATCTTGCTTTAGGTCTGCTCAAAAAAAAGGCGCTCAAACGGGGGGCCAACCCGGATTTTATGGAAACGGAAATAATTGAAGATATGGAATTCAATATGGTCCGCGGTTTCAATACCATTGGCAAAAACATCCGGGTCAGAGTTCAGGTCAAGCCCGGTCTGATTCAAGGGTATGACGACATTCTTCAAAACCTATCTGCGAATTGACCGCTCGGGATTTGAGTACACTTGCGGGCGCCGATCTTCAGGCAAACGGTACACGGCATAAGGCACACGGCAAAAATTTGAAAATCGATCCGATCTCACCTTGCGCCTTGAGCCTGATACAGAGTACGACAAGCCTAAACATAGAAAAAGAGTGATGTAAAGCAGCTCATTCATGTTAAAAGCAAAATATAAAACCGGCTTGGTATTTTTCCCAGCCTTTGACTGGGCGATAAGCCCCACCCATCCTGAAAGGGAAGAACGCCTGCTGTACACTCAGGATCAGATCTTTGAGGAGGGAATCTTTGATATTGCTGGAATCAGCGAACTCAAACCTGATTTGGTTACGCTAAAGGATATTCAGCGCGTCCATTTTTGCGTGCCGGATGTGTGGGATGTTACAACCGAATCTCACTTCATCAGTGCCGGTGGTGCCAAGACCATCGGAATGGCGGTTCTGGAAAAAGAAATCGAGCGCGGCTTTGCGCTTGTCAGACCACCCGGTCACCATGCCATGCGAGTTGTCCACGGTGCCCGCGGGTTTTGCAATATAAATATCGAAGCCATTATGATTGAATACCTTCGGCAGGCTTACCCGATCACAAAAGTGGCCATTGTAGATACCGATTGCCATCACGGTGACGGAACACAGGATATCTACTGGCATGACCCCAACACGCTGTTTATTTCCATCCACCAGGACGGCCGCACCCTCTACCCGGGCTCCGGATTCATAAATGAATTTGGGGGACCCAATGCCATCGGAACCACCATCAATGTCCCCCTGCCTCCGCAAACGTCCGAAGATGGCTTTTTATACGCCATCAAAGAGGTTGTGCTGCCGATTCTGCAGGATTTCAAACCGGATATCATCATCAATTCCGCCGGGCAGGACAATCACTATACCGATCCGATTACCAATATGAATTTCTCAGCCCAGGGATATGCCGAACTGACCGCCCTGTTAAAGCCGGATATCGCTGTTCTGGAAGGCGGTTATTCCATTGAGGGCGCTTTGCCGTATGTGAATCTAGGAATTGTTTTGGCCATGGCCGGACTGGACTATAGTTATGTTAAAGAACCGGACTATGATCCCGTTAAAATCGGCCAGAGCACTGATGTCAGCGATTCCATCCGACAGGTCGGTGATACGATCCTGAGCTATTGGCAACAGCGCAAAAATATCCAGGAGCAGATTCAGTCAAAAGGTGACATTTTTGAGCGCCGGCGCGAGATTTTCTACGATACCGACGGCATTGTGGAAACCCAGACCGAGCAGGTAAAGGCCTGTCTGGAATGCGGCGGCGTCTGGCAAATCGATTCATCCTCAGATCGGGGGCAACATTTACTGGCCGTTCATATTCCGGTTTCGGCCTGTGAAAGCTGCCAGAATCTGGGATATCGCTGGTATGACAAAGCTGAAACGCAGGGTTTCGATTTTATTTTCTTGCAGGATCGAAGCACTGATGATTATCATGCCCAAAGCAAAACATAGCGATGGAAAAGACACGATTATGGCGAAGCCTTTAATTGAAGATCAGCATTTCAACCAGAAGAAAAACAGCAATCGGGCAGCGCAATCGACTGCCGAAGACGATCTGCTGGCGGACGAATACCGTCAAGATGCCGTTCGCTTCCGAACCGTTTTCGAAGCCGCACCACTGGGGATTGTGATTGCCGACCCGCAAGGGTACATGCTTGAGGCCAACCAGGCTTTTTTCAAAATGCTCGGCTATCGCCACCAGCAGATTAAGGGGTTGACGTTTGTCGATATAACGCATCCGGAGGACCGCGAGAAAACCATCGAGCTGAGCAATGCCGTACGCCAAGGCCGTATCACCTCATATCAGACCGAAAAACGCTATGTAAAAAGCAGCGGTCAGATTCTGTGGGCGATTGTCAGAGCTTCAGCCGTCAAAGATCAAGACGGAAATATTCAATACTGGCTGGGCATTATGGAAGATATCTCCGAGCGCAAATCGGCCCAGGAAGCCTTAATGGAATCCGAGAGGCAATATCGCAGCATTTTGAGCAGCATCGAAGAAGGTTATTTTGAAGTCGACCTTAAAGGGAATTTCACTTTTTTCAATAATCGGGTGTGCCAGATTACAGGTTACGAACGGGATGCATTGCTGGGCATGAACAACCGCCAATACACCTCACCGGAAACCGCCCGCAAAATGTATCAAATATTTAATCGAGTTTTTCGCACCGGAAAACCGGCCAAAATTACCAAATATGAAATTGTTCGAAAAGATGGCACCAAAAAAATACTAGAGGTATCGGCTTCTCTGATGAAGGGCGCAGATGAACAACCCGTGGGATTTCGCGGTATTATGCGCGATGTAACCTCGCGTATTCAAACAGAGAAAGAAAAGAAGCGCCTGGAATCTCAAGTGCAGCATGCCCAAAAGATGGAAGCCATCGGCACCCTGGCCGGTGGTATTGCGCATGATTTTAACAACTTGCTGATGGGCTTTCAGGGTAATATTTCGCTGATGAAAATGGACCTGACCGATGACCATCCGCACCAGGAATTTTTAGACAACATGGAAAGCTATGTCAAACGCGGCTCTGATCTGACCCGGCAAATATTGGGATTCGCGCGCGGCGGCAAATATCAGGTTAAGACGACCAATTTGAATGCGCTGATCAACAAAAATGCAGACATGTTCAGCCGGGCCCGCAAAGAAATTGTGATTCACAAAAAATTTCAGGAGGATCTCTACACGGTTGATGTGGACCGCGGTCAGATCGGGCAAGTTTTATTAAACTTATTTGTCAATGCGTGGCAGGCGATGCCAGGTGGCGGTAATCTTTATGTGGAAACTGAAAATATCACCCTGCAAGCCCATGACTATGACAAACCTTATGCCATCGATTCCGGAAAATATGTTCGCATAACGGTCTCAGACACCGGTATTGGTATGGACAAAGACACCCAGGAAAGAATATTTGAACCGTTTTTTACGACCAAAGCATTTGGCCGGGGCACGGGTTTGGGTTTGGCAAGCGCCTATGGCATCATCAAAAACCACAACGGCATCATCAATGTCTACAGCGAGAAAGGACACGGAACCACCTTTAAAATTTATCTGCCGGCATCGGACAAACAGGTGCTTGCCGCACATCTTAAACCTGAAGAGGCCGGGGGTGCACAGCGTGGCTCCGAGACAATCCTGCTGGTGGATGACGAGGATATGGTGGCCGATATTGGCAAGGATATGCTTGAAAAACTGGGGTACACGGTTTTGGTAGCCGCCGGCGGCGTTGAGGCCATCGAATTGTTTAAGCGACAACGGGAACAGATCGATTTGGTCATCCTGGATATGATTATGCCCGATATGAGCGGTGGTGAAACCTTCAGCCGCATGCGCGCCATAAGGCCGAATGCCAAAATCCTGCTTTCCAGCGGTTATAGTCTTGATAGCCGAGCTTCTGCCATAATGAAGCAAGGCTGCAACGGATTTATTCAAAAACCATTCAATCTAAAAAGAATCTCCCATAAGATCAGGGAAATTCTAGACAACTGATTTTTTTTCGATCAACTGCCCCAACGCCTCCAAGTGCGATTTTTCCTCATCGGCCAATTTGAAAAGCACTTGCTGACTGCCGCTATCGGCGCTTTTATCCGCAAAGCGCAAATACAGGTCCAGCGCCTGGGTTTCCAGCATCATGGCCAATTCGAGCACATCTGAAACCGTCTGCAGATAGGATTCATTTTTTTGCATAAAATCATCAAGCTTGAAGCCTCCCTCCAGGATGCCCGGTTTAATTTCAGCTTCATATTCCTCAATAGACTTACCGGGCGGCTCGATCTCGGTTAACACATCAAACAGACGTTGTTTATGATGGCCTTCGATTTCGGCCAGTTTGTTAAAAAGCGCTTTTAGATCTGCATCCTCGGTGGTTTCAATCAGATTCTGGTAAAAGGCCCCCAGTCCCATCTCCATGCCATATGCCAGGGCAATCATCTCAGACGGGGTTTCATCGCCACGCACCAGATCCAGATTAAGCTCTTGTGGGCCTTCAGCCGTGCCCCCCTGCCAGGCCTTGATGCCGCCCTTTAGGTTGTAAATTTCGTTGA
>JASFEV010000301.1:0-5367 GCA_050124655.1 Desulfobacterales bacterium | reverse complement strand
TTGATCAACCCGATACTGAATAAACATCACATTCGCTTTGCGGGCCTGCGTGTAATAGGTCTCACTAAATCCGTAGGCCATCAGGTCCCGGTAAAGAATATAAATTGCCATCTCCGGATGGTGCTCTTTGAGATAGAGGGCCTGTTTCAACGCATTGGCGCAACAAACGCGACTGCAATAATTGCGCGGCTCCTCGCGGGAATCGACACATTGTATCATGACCACCGAATTGAGCTGTTGGGGATCGATGCTATCGGCGGACAGTTGTTGTTCAAATTCTTTCTGAGTGATAATCGCCGGGCTGGTTTCATATCCGTAGGACGTCGTGACGGCCTCTGTCCCACCGGTCGCCAAAATGGTGACACCATGTTTCAGAGTGTGCGCTATGTTATCGGGTCCTTCCAGCGTTGTTTCAAAATTGCCGACTTCACCTTCGGTATAAATCACCCGGGATTCCGTGCGCACACTGATCTTGGGATGCTTTTCAACCAGGGCGCAATTTTCCTCCAACAAGGGCTGTGTGGAATGTCCTTCCAGGGATTTCTGTAACCACATCAGGTTTCCACCTAAATTTTTTGTTTGTTCCACCAGATCGACTTCAAATCCATGGTCGGCAATTGCCAGGGCCGCCGTCATGCCGGCAATGCCGCCACCGACAACCAGCGCTCTTTGAGTGGTGGGGATGGTGGCCACAACTTCCGGATTCGCCCATTTGACCTTGGCCAGGCCCATTTCCAATTTTGAAATAATGCCTTGATAAATGAATTGCTTATCGCTTGATTCCGCTTTCGGCGGGGTCCAGACCGAATTGAGATCCACGACTTCCATCAGGGCCGGATCCAGGCCCACCTGTCCCCCCAACTCCTGGAGTTTACGTTTGTAAACATAGGGAAGACAGGCACCAATCAAAAGACGATTCGGCTGGCCGGTTTGCACCAGCTCTACGAGGCGCTCCCATCCGGCGGCGGTGCAGATCTGCTCCAGAAATTCGACCCGCTCAACCAGGGGATCGGCTTTCAGGTGTTGGGTCACCTCTTGAGGGTCTGCCCATTGCGCCAATCGCTCACCGCAGGAACAAACAATCACCAGGATTCTGGGCTGCTCCCGCATGACATCAGCTACTGGAGCGGCCGGCGGCGACTCCAAAGCCAGGCTGCCTCCCGCGGAGTGGATCACACGCGAGGCGTTTAGTGCAGCCGCCGAGGCCTGGGTAACGGAATCACCGATGTCTTTAAGGCCGGCAAAAGATCCGCCCAATAAAATCCCGCTCTGAGGGGTACGCGTCAGCGAAAAAGGCTCGATTTGCCCGAATCCCCATGAATTTTGCTCAATTGCTAACATATCCAGCAGTTCCGGCATACCTTCAGCCGGCCGCTGGCCAACGCTGAGAATCACCATATCAAAGGAGGCCTCACGGGATTGACCGGCAATATCCACACTCCGCAAAAGGAGATCACCACTGCTGGTATCCGGCACCACCGAGTGGACCCGCCCTCTTTCAAATCGGATACCGTGCATCGTTTCGGCTTCATCCCGATAGCGCTGGAAGGATTTGTCGAAGGTCCGCATGTCCATATAGAAAATGGTGGCCGCCAAATCCGGATTAATCTTCTCTTTGGCCAGCAGCGCTTCCTTGATGGCAAACATGCAGCATATGTTGGAGCAAAAATCGGCCTCCATTTGGATATCACGGGACCCCACACATTGGATCCAGGCCAATCGCTCAACCGGTTTGCCGTCCGATGGGCGTGTCAAGCGCCCCGCATAGGGCCCGGTACCACTTAACATGCGCTCAAATTCCAGGCTGGTCACCACGTTTGGATATGTTTTATACCCGAAAGTGTTTTTGCCGGTGGCCGGGTCAAAAAAGCGGGTACCGCCACAAAGCACCAGCGCACCGACTTCGATCTGCCGCCCTTCAACCACTGCAAAATCGTGGTATCTTTGCAAAACCTTGGGGACTAAAGTTTCAGGATCGAAAGGCTTGATCAGATAATCTAAAGCACCGATTTTCATGGCTTCGACGGCCGTTTCCACCGTGGCATAAGCGGTCATCATAATGACATTTAATTCTGGCAGGATCTCCTTGGCCTTCTGCAGTACCTCAACGCCATCCATTTCCGGCATCTTGATATCCAGCAGCATCAATTGATAGGTTTGCTTTGCCATTTGGTCGAGAGCTTCCGGACCGGATGCGGCCATATCGACTGAAAAGCCCTCTTCTTGCAGCCATTCGCTGAGAGAATCGCGCACGACGAGTTCATCATCGACGACCAGAATATTAAATTGTCGGCGTTCCTCTTCGGGCAACTGAATCGCCCCGGTCGGGCAGGCTTCGACACAGGCGCCACAGCGTGTACAGGCTGCAAAATCAATCACATATGGATTGGGAATGGCATGCGGGACCGGCAAATAGATGGCCTTGTGCATGTTGAGGCCGGCATTAAAATCATCCGGCACCTCCACCGGACAGACGTCCACGCAATCACCGCATCCCGTGCAGCGCTCCGGATCGACCCAGTTCGGATGCTGCTTGAGTGTCACCTGATATTGGCCGGCCTCGCCTTCGATGGCCGCCAGATCGGTGGATAGAAGGATATCGATGTTTTCGTGAAACAAACCTTTGCGCAGACAGTACTGGGAGCTTGCGTCCCGATCGACCAGGGGCAGCATTTTGCACATGCCACAGCGATCGGTGGGAAACTGGTAATCCAGCTGGCTCAGAATGCCCCCCAGATGGGCAGAGCGGTCTATCAGGGTTACCCCGTAGCCGAATTCGGCCAGATCCAATGCGGCCCGAATGCCGCCTATGCCAGCCCCCACAACCAGCGCTTTACCGATTTTTCTGTTCATGAAGTCCTCCGGTCAGTGACGCTACAGAATGGGTTTTTGCACCTATTCTGCGTCCAGCTTTATGATGGGTCCCAAATCGAAAACCCGTCCTGGAATGCCATTGGGCATTCCGCCTTTTACCTTCTGCCTTCTATTCTCAGGCGCCGTATACCGCAACTTCCTTTAGATCCTCTCTTAGGTATTCCCGTTCATTTTCACCGAGAATGCCCAGTGCCAGACAGATGATCGTCCACAGATGCACCACCCCGTAACCGCCGCCGTAATGCTCGCTGAGCTCGTGAATTTGGGCATGGCAGTTGTGGCAGCCGGCAATGCAATAGTCGGCCCCGGTGGCCTGGATCTGACTGTCTTTTAAGTGACCGTATTGCAGACGCGCCTCCTTGTATCCGGATTGCAAAAAACCGCCGCCACCGCCACAGCAATAATTATTGGAGCGGTTCGGGTGCATATCGATAAAATTTTCCTCTCCCACCACCGTCTTGACCGCAAATCGAAGATCTTCGGCGATCGGATCCCCGAAGCTTTTGCGCACGATCTGGCACGGATCCTGAACGGTAAATTTAATTTTCAAATCCTTGTTCCAGTCGGAATTGACTTTCAGTTTTCCTTCTCGAATCCACTTCGCATAGTATTCGTAAATGTTTTTCACCTCAAAATTGTGGGGAATGTCGAATTTTTTCAGTCCTGCCAGGACCGAGAAAGTGACATGCCCTCATTCGGTATTAAGAAATATCTTACAACCCAGATCATCGGCCTGTTTGGCGGCGGTGCGGGTAATGTGCTCCCAGTTTTCGTTGTCGGCCAGAAACATACAGTAGTTTTCCCCGGCCCATCCTTTGCTGCCGTAAGTCCAGTCGGCGCCAACCAGGTGCAGGATTTTCCACAACGGCACCAGCTCATCGGGCTCGGTGACCGGCTCCCGGGAATTCTGATTTAAAAAGAAATAAGCGCCTTTTTTATCAATCGGTGCCTGCATTTCGGCAAAATCCGGTTGGGCCTCCTGATATTCCTCGAGGACATCCTCCACCACGAAGGTGAAATCTTCCGGCGATGCCCCCATGGCACTGCAGCTGTCATTGCGCAAGGCCATATCACAGGAACCCAGGATGCCCTTCGGCCGCTCTTCTCTGGGCCAGCTGCTACGCACATTGTACATTAGCTGCGGGATGTCGATTTTCATGGGACACACGTAAATGCACCGCTGACACATGGTGCACATCCAGGCCCAATTCGATTTCATAATTTCATCGTCCAATCCCAGGGCCGCCATCCGAAGAAATTTGCGCGGATCCATTCCTTCCAATCCGGTGGCCGGACAACCTGAAGAGCAGGCGCCGCAGGTCAGGCAAAGATTCAAATTACCGCCTTCCGGCAGGATTTCCATCACCTTATCCATGAAGGTGCTTTGCTTTTTACCGCCAAGCTCGATGGTATCGGTAGACATCGTTTCCTCCGTTGATTTTTGTTAAGAGCCGTTTCAATTTTTTTTGTTTCGGCTTCATAGAGCCGTCGTTCAATTTTTGATCCCCACCACTTCGGGGAACTCATCCTCCCGAAAAACCGACAGCGGTGGGGCTTCTTCGAGGCTGCGGCCGGCCTCGTAGTCAAACGCCCGCTGCGTATCCTGCGCAATGGTGCGGAACAGCTCCATCACCGGGATGTCGTTCGGGCAGGCATTGGAGCATTGACCGCAACCCACACAGGCGGTGCTCATATGCGCCAGGCGTGTCATGTGGTAAAAAACAGTATCGGTCGGCATCTTGATAATGCCCTTGCGGCTGGCCCACCGCAAATACTGGGTCGGCTCATGGTTGAAAACATCGGTAACAAATACGCATTCCTTGCAGTAACACACCGGGCAGGCCACACGGCAGTTGTAACAGTTGACACAGGTGGCAAAGTACGCTGATATTTTTTCGACACTATCGGTGGCTTCACGTGTGTTGGCAAACATCTCATCACGGTAGGCGCTGCACTTCTTAACCTTGTCATCAACGGCCCCCTGGCGCGCGGCAGGCGCCTTGATGGCAGACAGATTCAGCTGGTCTAATACATCCTGACCGGCTTCGGTTTGCGATTGGACCAAGATCTGGTTGTCGACATCCATTCCAAACAGCCCGATGCTCAGATCGGCGCCGGTGGCCACCGGATATTCGCAGGCCTTACATGCCGGTGCCAGATCTATCCCGTCAATCGGCCCGTCATTGCCTCCCGTTACGTGCTGGTAGAATTTCACCGTCGCATCATCCTTATTCTGCTCAATAAAGCGGAAGTAGTCTTTGTTCTGGAATGCACCGAGGCAATCCATGCCGATCAGCACAATCTCATCGGTGCGGCCTTGCTTGAGTTTGACAAGCTCGACAAAGGCCCGAATCTCGCAGGGGCGCATGACCGCCGCAATTTTGGCGCCGGTCGGCTTGCGGGTTAGACGGGAAACAATTTTGGCTGCATTCATGGGAAAAGCCGGTGCCAGGGGGTCAACCGCATCGAGGTGAGCCGGATCTGTTACCAGGG
>JASFEV010000300.1:0-5396 GCA_050124655.1 Desulfobacterales bacterium | reverse complement strand
GCCCCTGTTACAGATGTCAGATCAGCTGATGTGGTTTAAATATGTGCTCAAAAATGTGGCCTATCGCCACAATCATACGGTTACATTCATGCCTAAGCCGCTGTTTGAAGACAACGGCACCGGTATGCATACTCACATCAGTATCTGGAAGGAAAATAAACCTCTTTTCGCCGGCGATAAATATGCCGGTGTATCCCAAGAAGCGCTTTACGCCATCGGCGGCATTCTGAAACATTGCCGTGCTCTGACCGCCTTTACCAATCCGACCACCAACTCTTACAAGCGCCTGGTGCCGGGTTTTGAGGCCCCGGTTAATTTGGCATACTCCAGCCGCAACCGCAGTGCGGCGGTCCGCATCCCGATGTATTCTGCATCACCGAAAGCCAAACGCATCGAGTTCAGAACCCCGGACCCCTCCTGCAACGGCTATCTGGCGTTTTCAGCCATGCTGATGGCTGTCATCGACGGTATCCAGAACAAGATCGACCCGGGCGATCCGCTGGACAAGGATATTTACAATCTTCCGCCCGAAGAGCTGGCTGAAATTCCGTCCGCACCCGGCTCTTTGGAAGAAGCCATTGAGGCCTTGAAAGCCGATCAGGAATTTTTGTTAAAGGGAGATGTGTTTACTCAGGATGCGATTGACATGTGGATCGAATACAAAACCGAAAACGAAATCAACGATGTCAAGCTGCGGCCGCATCCGCATGAATTTTTCCTGTATTACGATATTTAAAACCCGGTTTGCCGGTTGGCCCGTTAGCCCGTTGCCGGTTACCATTTGCAAAAGCGCTCCGCCCATTCAGGGTGGGGCGTTTCTTTATGCAAAGTTAGTCATTCCCGCGAAAGCGGGAATCCAGAGCGGGGCTGCTTTATTCAGACACGGAGAATGGCCGTAGCGTATGCAGCATTGTTCAAATTCACTATTCCATTTCAGAGCCAAGGGGGCAAAGTTATCGACTGGCTGCTTCGGCGAGCCTTCTGTCCAGCGTCACGACCTGACCGTTCAACTTATGGGCCAACCATAAATAGCTGGCATCGTAAGCCGTTAGCCCGGTTTGGCGGGCGAGTTGAATGATCCCCGGGTGCTCCACCTCAAGGATCTCGATCGCAAGGCGTTCGGAAAGTCGAAAAGCAGCCAGAAGTTTTTCTGCTTGTGTTGGGTGTTTATTCATCTTCTTCAAACAGATGCTTGCCAGTTCAAAGTGGAGCAATTTAGGTGCTGCCAATGTCGCACCCATTAATTCACCGGCGATTGCCTCTGCTTGCGGTTCACCAAAAACCAGCGCCCCCAGCGCCGAAGCATCAACAACTTTAACGGGCATCCCGGTCCTCTCTTATAAATTTTGTGGCCTCGGACGGTGTGCGGATACCCGCCCTGCGGAGCTCACTTAAAAGATCCTCCGGCGAGAGCAATTCTTCTTGCGCAACGGTTTCCTCCAATATGCTCATTAATTCGCCTTGCAAGGATCGGTGATGCCTGGATGCCCTGCGGCGCAATTGGTCGGCAATATGATCCGGTACATTCTTAATCGACAAATTTACTGGCATTTTGAAACCTCCAATACAGATCTATAATGGATATTAAATAGCACCATTTTATATCATATGCAAGGTTTTATTATAAAAATTAGCGGTAGTGGCATCTTCCCGCGATAAAAAAAGCAATCAGAAAAAAAGCGGCGCTGAGGCGGGCAATGCTATCGATAATTTTTATAGCCGACCCCGTATTTCTGCGCCTTATAGGAAAATTTTCGAACGGTGGTCTTTAAAATTTCAGCGGCCGTAGTGATGTTGCCCCGGGTGTTTTTGAGGGCGTCGATGATCATCTCTTTTTCAAGGCGGGCGACGGCATCTTCTAATGAGAGCGCAGGCACCGTCCCCGATTCCTTGCCGGTTTGCAGGGTGGGCGGCAGGTGGTAGCTGTGAATCACCCCCTCCTCACATAATAGCACCGCTCGCTCAATGCAGTTTTCCAGCTCTCTGACATTTCCCGGCCAGTGATATTCCATGAGCATGTCAATGGCCGGTGTCGACAGTCTTTTTATATTTTTATGATTTTCCTTGGCATATTTTTCGAGAAAATGGTCGGCCAGCAGCAAAATATCGGTTTTGCGCTCGCGCAACGGCGGCAGGTAAATCGGAAACACATTTAACCGATAGTAAAGATCGCCCCTGAAGGTTTCATCTTCAACGGCATCCTCCAGGTTTTTATTGGTGGCGGCGATGATACGGACATCGGTTTTGAGGGTCCGGTGTCCGCCGACGCGCTCGAATTCTTTTTCCTGCAGTATTCTGAGCAGATTGGCCTGCACATCTAATCCCAACGATCCGATTTCATCCAGAAAAAGGGTGCCCTTGTGGGCCAGTTCAAATTTACCGATTTTTTGCTTGATGGCGCCGGTAAACGCACCTTTTTCATGGCCAAACAGCTCGCTTTCAATCAGATTGACCGGTAAAGCGGCACAATTGACTTTGACAAAAGGCAATTTGGACCGATGGCTGTTGTAGTGAATGGAGTTGGCCACCAGTTCTTTGCCGGTGCCGCTTTCGCCCCGAATCAGCACCGTTGCATTGCTCTTGCAAACCTGAGAGATCATTTGAAAGACCTCCCGCATTTTATTGCTATTGCCGACAATGTTGCCGATACTGTATTTGTCTTTGAGCACGTTTTGCAGGCGGCGGTTCTCCTCGCGCAACCGTTCCTTTTCCATGCGAATGGTTTCCAGCTTGATCACATGACTGGCAATCATGGTGGCAATAACGGCCAGCAATTTTTGACCGCTTTGGAGTGCGTAAGACTTCTGGTAGGGTCGGTCGACTGAAAGGGCGCCAATAACCTGCTTGCCCTTTTTGATCGGAACACAAATGAAGGAATGCTCGCGGTCCTGTTTCTTTTTACGACTGGCGGTGCGGTCCAGAAAAAGCGGTTCTTCGCTTATTTTGGGAATGGAGACCGGCTTTCCGGTCTCAATCACCTTACCGGTAATGCCCTCACCCAATTTGTATTTTACGCGGTTCATGGTGCTTTGCGCTAATCCGTGGGCCACCTCAATGTTAATCTCGTTGCGCAAGGGGTTTAAAATTGTTATAGTTCCTCGCACCATCTTCATCGAATTGGACAAAATATCCAGCACTTTATAAAGCGACTTTCTCAATTCCAGATGTTCATTCAGTGCCTTGGTAATTTCATACAGCAGGGTAACGTCCTCAATGGTTTTCAATGCGGTCATTTTCTTATCCTAAAGGTGAGCTGAAGACAAATTGAGATTAAATAACCATGAAACCACGAAAGGTAGAAAGCGCGAAATATATAATTATTTTTTCGTGTTTTCGTGCTTTCGTGGTAAAAAAACCTTTATTGCATCAGCATTTCTGTTTTACAAAAATCATCGCTTACGAATCTGTAAACGTATAACATAAATAATACAATTTTGTAATAAATTGCAACCCTAATTTTTGACCTGTGGGCAATTGCATTAAGCATCGATAAATCAAATTCTGATCATGTTCCACAACCGTCAACACGCAACGCGGAACGCGCAAATCGAAACACGACACCCATGATTTTGCACATCGACATGGACGCCTTTTATGCCTCCGTGGAGAAACTGGATGACCCTCGGCTGAAGAACAAATGTGTTATCGTCGGCGGCACCTCCAGCCGCGGCGTCGTTTCAGCCGCCAGCTATGAAGCCAGGCGCTATGGTGTCCATTCGGCCATGCCCATCTTCAAGGCCAAACAAAAATGCCCCCATGGTGTTTTTGTGCCACCGCGCATGGGCCGCTATAAAGAAGTTTCTAAAAAGGTCATGGCCCTGCTAAAAGAATTTTCTCCATTGGTGGAACCGGTGTCTATCGATGAAGCCTACATGGATATTACCGGCTGTCGGCGCCTGTTCGGCGAGCCGCAGGAAATCGCCCGCGAAATCAAAGAAAAAATACGCGACCGCGTTCAGCTGACCTGTTCCGTAGGGGTGGCACCCAATAAATTTCTGGCCAAGATTGCCTCAGATTTAGAAAAACCCGATGGATTGACGGTGATTTTGCCGGATCAGGTGTCGCAGTTTGTTGAATCGCTGGCCATCCAAAAAGTACCCGGTGTCGGCAAAAAAATGGTCCGCCAGCTGGAACTGCTGGGCATTCGAACCCTGGGGGATGTTCAACGGCTACCGGAACAAGCCCTGGTGCAGCATTTGGGCAAATTTGGCAAGCGCTTGCGCGCGCTTTCTAAGGGCAGCGACGATTCACCGGTAACCCCGCATGCGCCGCATAAATCCATCAGCAGTGAACGCACACTGGCAGCCGACAGTCGGGATGTCAAATTGCTTAAACACTACCTTTTAAGCCAATCCGCAGAAGTGGCCCGGCAACTCCGGCAGGCGGGGGTGCGCGCCAGGACGATTGTTATTAAAATAAAAGATGCGAATTTTAAAACAGTCACCCGGCGGACGACCATCGCGATTCCCACCCAATCGTCAAAAACCATTTACAAGCATGCCGCGCAACTCATCGATGATTTCAAGATCACCCAAAAAATACGACTGATCGGTGTCGGCACGACCGGATTTTCAGCGGTGACCGCAGCGGTCCAAATGGATCTTTTTGAGCAAAAAGAAAAACCCACTGATAATTGGGAAAAAGTCGATCAAGCACTGGATTCGATCAGCCAAAAGTTTGGCAAAGATGCGATCGGAAGGGCCTCGCTTAAAGACTAACATCAATACGCTGCTGCTGGTTTTAAACCTTGGAATCAAAAATGCGCGCTAAAATCGTTACACATTGGATAATGCGGATCTATATGTAACCTTTCATATTTTTTTGCAAATAAGAACAATTGTTATTCTCATAAGCCCTCTTAACTCAGGCATTTTCAAACACAATTCTAATGCTATTTTAACATTTCGCGCCTACATAAATGGTTCACACGATTAATTGATCACCCCAAAGCGTTTTATCAGGCTGCAAAATATTACGAAACACCTTGATTTCATTCAATACCTATGGTAGGCGAGATGAAATATCATTTATTGTTATTTCAATATCTTGTAGATTTTTCGCCTTGCCAACCCGAATGTTTACGCTGATTTAAGCAACAGGCGCTTAGTTGATAAGCAGATGAAGGAAGGGCTTGCTGGGTAATGATGTATAGGCAGACAAAATGGATCCGCATCAGACCGTTTTGATCTGCCTTTTTCTTTATAAACGACCTGTAACGGAAAGGAGGTGGTTAAAAGCGGCCATACTATTTCAATCCCAACCGTAAAATATAAAACACATCAATCCAAGGAGGAGTTCAAAATGAAGAAATTTTCACAACTAGGCCTTTTTGCATTGACAATCGCACTGACAATCCTGTTAATTCTACCTGCGGCCCAGGCGGTGGATTTTAAAAT
>JASFEV010000299.1:0-5413 GCA_050124655.1 Desulfobacterales bacterium | reverse complement strand
CCGCTGGGGCAGTTGGTATACAGAACTGAGGCCAGATCATCCACAAAGGGGCTGATTTCTTCATGGTTTAAGTGCGTGGCCAGCAGGCGTACGCCGCAATTGATGTCATAACCAACGCCGCCCGGGGAAATGACGCCGTCCGGCAATGCGGTGGCCACCACCCCACCGATGGGAAAACCATACCCCTGATGGATGTCCGGCATAGCCAGCGCATATTTAACCACTCCGGGTAAAGTTGCGGTGTTGATCAACTGCTGCAGACTGTTGTCGGTTATAATGCCTTTTAAAAGCTCAGCATCGGCATAAAAGCGGGCGGGCACGCGCATATCTTCACGGAAGGTGGCCGGCACTTCAAACAGATGCGCATCCAGCTGCTTGAAATCATGTTTTTGAACCATGTTAACCTCCCTGATTGAAAAACCGCCAACATAAAATATTTTATTCTTTTTAAAATTTGAAACGCTCAGCAAATTTTTTAGACGTCGAAGACAATCGTCACCTCCAACCCCTGCTGATTTTTTTTTATCTTTAAATTGTGATAGGTCACCGCCTTGATGAGTTTTTCAAGAGCAGGCATTTTTCCACCCGTAACGCTGGCGACAAGATGGTTGTCGGTTAGGTGTTTAATTCTGAACGTCTTAAAAATAAGCATTTCAGCTTCAGCCCAGTAAGCCAGTTCGCTGAGCCATTCCACCAACAGGCTCTCTGGATCGATGGCTTCCAATTCAATCGTTTTATCAATTTCCCCCGCAATGCCAGACATATCTGCAACCATCAGAGATGACATGCCTTCGGCAGCACTGACGAACAACTCCTTGAGATTCTCACCAAAGATTCTCATGGCATGATCGGCGGTATGTTCAACTTCCTCAAAGCCCATTATGTGTAGATTAGGTCCCTTTTTCGGTTTTCATTTTTTCCCTTTTGGGCCGAAGAACTATTTTTTGACTTTGGCGTTGTCCGTGCTAGATTATATTCTCAAATTGAAATCAAAAATACTGAAATTACGAATTGATATCAACAGTCTTGCAGTTGGCTTCCAGCTTTGATTCAGATGTATCAGCAATAGTCAGATTCGGAATCGTATCGATTCGATTAGATGTGCCGCGAAAATGAATGTAAATCGTGAAAAGGCGAGCAGTCGTCAAAAATTCAGTCTCTGCTCAACTATAAAATTATCAATTGGAACGACAAAGTCAAGCATCATCTTGCATTCGAGTAAGGCGGCTCTCAGGCATCAGCGCCAAAGCGTGTTTTGATCAGTTTGGTAATTGTCTTAAGCGTACGCCAATAACCAGTTTAAACGCTTGGCAGATATTGTTGCAAAAACTTCTTTACAATATAAAGGCAGCTGTTTTATAAGCAAAATGGTGTCGAATCGGTTCCTTTCTTATCCATTCAACTGTTAAATCGTGCACGTTTAACGCCTTTTGTTGCTCTACCAGATTGTTTGTCAAATTGATCTTAAAAGCACTAAATTACAACTCTCAAACCACTCAATGAGATAAGAGGTAAAGTATGGAGCACCAATATGATGTGATTATCGTTGGCTCGGGCCTAGCCGGTCTGCGGGCAGCGGTTGAAATCGGTAAAGATGCGCATGTCGCTGTTCTGACCAAAGTGTTTGCCACGCGTTCTCATTCCGGCGCAGCCCAGGGCGGCATCGGCGCTGCGTTAGGCAACGAAGAAGAAGACCATTGCGAGTGGCATGCGTTTGATACGGTTAAAGGTAGTGACTATTTGGGTGATCAGGATGCCATCGAAATTCTGGCCAACGACGCGCCCCGGGCAATTTACGAGTTGGAAAATCTCGGGGTTCCCTTTAACCGTACGCCAGAGGGCAAGATTGCTCAAAGGGCTTTTGGTGGGCATACCAGCAATTACGGCAAAGCACCGGTCAAACGGGCGTGTTATGCGGCGACGCGAACCGGCAGAGTGATATTAGATACACTCTGGGAGCAAAGCCTAAGAAGAGGAATTGAATTTTTTGATGAATTCCAGATGTTGTCTTTGATCGTTCATGAGGGGCAATGTTGTGGTGTGGTGGCCTATGAACTGTCCACCGGTCAACTGCATGTCTTTCGAAGCAAGGCTGTTTTGCTGGCCACCGGCGGGGCCGGCAAAATCTACAAAACGACCTCCAATGCCTTTGCCAGCACCGGGGACGGCATGGCCATTGCCTACCGGGCCGGTGCGCCCCTTGAGGATATGGAATTTGTTCAGTTTCATCCCACCGGCATCTACAAGCTGGGTATTCTTATCAGCGAGGCTGCTCGCGGGGAAGGCGGTATTTTGCTGAATAACCAAGGCGAGCGCTTCATGGAACGGTACGCGCCGATTATCAAAGATCTTGCTCCGCGCGATATGATTTCACGCTGCATGCTCGAGGAAATCCGTGCCGGCCGGGGAATCGATGGCAAAGATTATTTTCATCTGGATCTGACCCACTTAGGTGAGGATGTGATCAATAAAAAGTTAGCCGAAATAACCAGTTTTGCGCGCACCTATGCCGGTGTTGACCCGGTCAAAGAGCCCATCCCGGTTCAGCCCACCTGCCATTATATGATGGGCGGCATCGCAGCAGATGCCAGTGGCCATGTCATCGTAGATGAAAAGAACACAGCTTTTACGGGTCTCTATGCTGCCGGCGAATGCGCTTGTGTGTCCGTACACGGCGCTAATCGTCTGGGGTGTAATGCGCTGCTCGATACGCTGGTCTTTGGACGGCGGGCCGGCATATGCATTAAAGAGTTTATCCAAGCCGTCGATTTTCCGAAGCTGGCCGAACAGACGGAGAAACAAGACGGGGACAGGATCAACGCCCTGATGAACAGCACCGGCAAAGAGAGCAGCGGGCCCATCAGGTCCGAGCTTCAGGAAAGCATGATGGAAAACGTGTCTGTGTTCCGTCAAAAAGACTCCTTGGACGCAGCGCTTGCTAAAATTATGCAGCTTAAAGAACGATATCAAAATCTTTCCATACAGGACAAAGGTGGCGTATTTAATCGCGATCTGCTGGATGCCATCGAGCTGGGTCATTTGCTGGATCTAGCTGAAGTCATTACCTGCAGTGCACTGCACCGTGAGGAAAGCCGCGGTGCCCATTCCCGGGAAGATTTCCCCGATCGTGACGATAAAAATTTCCTGGTCCATACCATGGCCCGGATTGATGCCGATAAAGGGCCGCAAATATTCACCAAGCCGGTCACCATTACCAAATTTGAGCCCAAAGAGAGGAAATACTAAGATGAAGTGTCATTTTACCGTCTATCGATATGATCCCCAGGCAGATGAAAAACCGGGTTACCAGGAATATGAGATTGATGCCGAACCGACTGACAAGATCTTAGATTGTTTAAACAAAATCAGATGGGAACAGGATCCGACGCTGGCGTTCCGGTCTTCCTGTGCCCACGGGATCTGCGGATCTGATGCTTTGATGATCAACGGCCGCATCGAGCTGGCTTGTCAGAAACTGGTACGCGATTTTAAATCCGGTAACAATTTTGTCATTGAACCATTGCCGCTGTTTGATGTGGTCAAGGACTTAATTGTCGATCTGGAGCCCTTTTTTGAAAAATACCGCCAGGTTGAGCCTTATCTCGAGGCTGCAAAAAATGAAACCGGTAAAGAATTCATCCAGGAGGCTGAAAACCAGGAGTTTATTGAACCGGCAGTCAGATGCATTCTGTGTGCTTCCTGCACTGCCGGGTGCCCGATCAACCGCGCCAATCCGGATTATCTGGGCCCGGCCGCACTCTTGCGTGCTTTTCGTTACATTTTTGATTCACGCGATATCACGACCGACAAGCGTTTAGAGAGTATTGATTCTGAGGATGGTGTCTGGGGCTGTAAAACAATGTGGTGGTGCACCGAAGTCTGCCCCAAAGAGATCCCCATCACCAAATGCCTGGGGCAGATTAAACGGGCCATTAAACAAAGCTCAAAAAAGAAGTAATAGGAGGGTACAAATGCCGGAGAAAAATTTACTGGCCGGATTTTCTTTTTTTTCAGATGTTGATCCAAAGACGTTGGAAGCCATTTCCCAGCAAAGCGAAATCCTGGAGTTTAAAGCGCAGGATGCGATTTTTCAAGTGGACGAAGCGGCATCACATTTTTATGGTCTTTTGGAAGGCCAAGTTGATTTGATTCTCGTTTTTAAGGACAGGGTTTTAAAAACAGATGTCGAATACGAAGAAGCCATTCAGGCGACCATTGTCGATGAAGAAAAAAAGATTGTTGTTGATAGGGTCGCGCCGGGCCAAGTGTTTGGATGGGCTTCGATTGTGGGACCTTCAAAGCGCACCGTCAATGCTGAATGCTCGCAATACTGTCGAGTTGTCGCCATACCGGCTGATGGGCTCAAAGCTTTGTTTGATAAGGACCACACCCTGGGCTATACCGTCATGAGCCGCATGTGCAACATCATTGCCAAGCGGCTGCGCAACCGGACGGATAAATTGATTGAGGCGTGGGGGGAGGCGTTTGATATTGATTCTATTTAGCGTAAATTTAGGAACGCTAAATCGGTCAAAAAAAAACATGACCTTAACAAACATTGACCCTGCTCGACAATCGGAATCCTTGAATTTTCCCGGCCAACGGGCTCAACGGGCTCAACCTGCCAACATTTCGCTAAGTGCACGAAACTAAATGGTCGGGACATTAACCCATAAAGAAATAGGAGCGGCACCATGAAAGCATTGTACTTTGAAGAGCATGGTGAGTTGGATGTCATCCAATATGGGGATGTGCCGGAACCGGTGCCCGGACCCGGGCAGGTTAAGTTGCGGGTGCGGGCCACAGCTCTCAATTATCTGGACATCTGGGTGCGCCGCGGCTGGCCCGGATTAAAGCTTTCAATGCCCCACTGGTGCGGTGCCGATGTCGCCGGCGAGGTTGCTGAGCTCGGGGATGGTGTCACCAATTGGCAGGTCGGGCAGCGGGTTGTGGGCGATCCCGGGATCAATTTATTTGAAGACGAATTTACCGCTCGGGGTGAAGATTCTTTGAGTCCAGGCTATCATGTACTTGGTGAGCATCAGCGCGGTGGTGCTGCCGAATATGTGGTCTTGCCGGCCAAAGGTCTGGCCGCCATGCCAGATAATGTGGATTATCCGGAAGCAGCCGCACCCCTGTTGGTAACCCTCACTGCCTGGCGCATGCTCATCCACAGGGCAGGGCTGCGTGCCGGTGAATCCGTTCTGGTTATAGGATCAGGGGGAGGCGTCAACAGCATGTCCATTCAGATTGCTAAACTCGCCGGCGCATTTGTCTACACGGTAGCCAGCAATGATCAAAAAGCGCAACTGGCAAAAGAATTGGGCGCCGATGTGGTGCTGGATCGTTCCCAGGTCGACTGGGGCGGGGAGATTTATAAGCTGACTGCAAAGCGCGGTGTCGATGTAGTGGT
>JASFEV010000298.1:0-5414 GCA_050124655.1 Desulfobacterales bacterium | reverse complement strand
TACAGCCAGTAATTACCGGCTACGAAGGGAAATATCAAAAGGGCCGCAAACAAAATACCTATCCAGAAACGAACCGTGGGCGTTTTGAAAACCGCTTCATCTGCGACATAGCTATCTTTGAAATCTCCAATGCGCATACGTTGTTTAAAGCCTTTCGATCTCCTCTTTACCAAAAAGGCCGTAGGGTTTGATCAAGAGAATCAGTACCAGCACAACAAACGGCGCGACGTCCTTAACGCCGCCGTGAAAATAGGGGTCCAGGTAGCCGCCGGCCAGATTTTCGATGATGCCCATGATAAAACCCGCCAGGACGGCACCGCCGATGGAGTCCAGACCGCCCAGAATAACGACCGGAAATATTTTAAGGCCGATATGACCCAGGGTGGGATGCACACCGCCGATGTTGCCGATAATAATGCCGCCCAGGGTGGCGGCAACAGCGCCGAAGGCCCATGAAAGGGTGAACATGGCCTTGACGTTGATTCCCATGGAAAAAGAAGCGCTCTGATCTGCGGCTGTGGCGCGCATGGCGATTCCGACTTTGGCGTATTTGAACAACACCGCAAAGACGATCACCACCACCACCGCCAGCACAAAACCATAAAAAAGATTGGCGCGCACGACGATATCACCGATAATCAGCGGGGCTCTGGGCAAAATCGCCGGAAAACTGCGGAAATCAGAGCCCCACACCATTTCGGCAATACCCATCAGAATGGAGCTAAGACCGATGGTCACCATGACAATGCTGATGGTGGGTTGTCCGAGCATGTGCCGTAAGACAAGGCGCTCAACCAAAAAACCGAGCAAGGCGGCACAGGCCATTACACCGATAAAGGCTGGGATGGCCGGCAGACCCAGAAACACCATAAAGGTATAAAAAAAATAGGCCCCGATCATCATGAATTCGCCGGTGGCGAAATTGATGATGCTCGTGGCCTTATAAATAAGGACAAAACCCAAGGCGATCAGCGCGTAAACGCCCCCGACCGCAAAACCGCTAACGAGCAGCTGAAGGAATATGTCCATGGCGCGCCTTTTTCTCTCCCAGGTAGGCTTTGATCACCTCCGGGTGTTGTTGAACATCTTCAGGTTGGCCCTCTGTCAGCGTTTGACCGAAATTGAGAACCAATACCCGATCAGAGATATCCATGATCACTTTCATGTCGTGCTCGATGAGCACGATTGTCATGTTGTGCTCTTCATTGATATCCAAAATGAAGCGGGCCATATCTTCGGTCTCCTCGGCATTCATGCCGGTAACCGGCTCGTCCATCAGAAGTATTTTGGGCCGCATGGCAAGGGCGCGGCCAAGCTCGACCCGTTTTTGAAGACCGTAAGGCAAAGATCCCACCGGCAGCTTTCGAATGGCTTCGATTTCTAAAAAATCGATAATGTCTTCTTCTACTTTGTGCCTCAACGCCATCTCTTCACGATGGGCCGGTCCCCAGTAGAACAAAGATGCCAGAAGGCCTGTTTTCAGATGACTATGGGCACCGAGTTTGATATTGTCCAAAGCGGACATACCGCGATAAAGAGCGATATTCTGAAAGGTTCGGCCGATGCCTAAGGCGGCGCGCCGATGCGCTGCCAGGTGGGTGATATCCCGATCTTCGAAAAAAATTTGGCCCTCGTCGGGATGATAAAAACCGCTGATGCTGTTTAAGATGGACGTTTTGCCGGCGCCGTTGGGTCCGATAATGGCGAAAACTTCGCCCGGGACGACCTCAAAACTGACATCGGACAACACCTGCAGGCCGCCGAAAGATAAGGAGAGATTCCTGACCGCAAGAAGGCTCATGCGTTTTCTATAGCCTATGGCGAAGTGATTCGCAAGACTGGAATATCATCGCGGATTATGATCTATATACTTTTAAAACCGAGGGAAAAAAGGGATCGATTATTTCAGATGCAGGGCGATATGGGCGGCACCCAGCAGGGCGGCCCGGTCGTTAAGGATTACCCGTACCGCAATTTTTTTCATGAATTCCTTAAAGCGGCCCTTGGCGATAAAAGCGTCCATGAAATCCGCTGTTTGGAGCGCAGGTAAGATTTTGGGGGGAATTCCGCCGCCCAGGTACAAACCGCCGGTGGTCATGCCGGTCAGGGCGAGATTGCCGGCGATGGATCCGAACATGCGACAAAACTGCTGTAGCGCGGCCCGGCAAAGCGGATCGCTGCCGTTGATGGCGTTTTCGGTAATTACCCGTGCGGGATCCCTTAGACGCATAGCATTTTTAACCTTCGGCGATTCGGCCGTGTCCCCGCCAAATTTCAGCCAGTCGTAAACATTGACGAGTCCCTGGCCGGAAAGAACACGCTCTGCGCTGACATGGCCGAAACGGGCGTGAAGATACCGCCACAGATCCGCCTCGAGTGTATCAGTGGGGGCAAAACAGGCATGCCCGCCCTCGGAAGCCACCGGCCGGTAGCGGCTATCTGCAAAAACCAGCAGGGCCATGCCCAGGCCGGTACCCGGCGCCACAAGACCGATGTTCTGGTTTTTGTGAACTTTAGTTCTGTTGAGCGCTTTGACCTCCCGGTGAGCGAGCAACGGGATGGCCATGGCGGTGCTGCCTAAATCGTTGATCAGCCGCACCTGCTGCCAGCCAAAGCGCTTCTGCAGTTTCTTCTCTGATACCACCCAGGGTAGATTGGTGGTGCGACACTCACCGTTGATGACCGGTCCGGCAATACCAAAGCAGGCCCTTTTTACCCTTGCCGGATAGCGCTTTAGCATTTGGGCAACAATCGCTTCCAAGTTGCCCGCCTCCCGGCTGGAAAATGTAGCGGTCACCAGGGCTTTGGGACGCGCCTTACCCGAAACAAACAGACCGAGATTGGTCTTGGTGCCGCCAATATCGCCTGCCAGCACGCAGGCCGTTTTTTTTTGTGCTTTGAATTGAGGTGTCGACATCGATCAGAACGCCCATAGCAATGAGATGGCACAGCCATGGATGGGATGTGCGAAAAATCAAGAATACAGACTTGGCTTTCTCCATAATAAGAAGACAAACCTCCTCTGTCAAAAAAGGACGCCCATCGATTTTGCAGTGGCTGCAAAATGAAAAGGGCGCCGTGATCCGCATCCTTTTCATTCTCAGATCTCGTTGCAACTGAAATGTGAACCGACGGGCCGGGCGTTTTATTTTAGCTGGCAACGCCCAGGGGCAGGTTGTGTTTTTCACACCATTTTAATTTTTTGTTAAGATTGCATGGGTGGCCACCATATGTGTTGACAAGCGGCACTTAGTGGTTAAATAAACCAACATGTACCCACGCTAAGAGCGGATCGTAAGATGCCCGGGTTTTGTCGTCAAATGAAAGCCGATTCGAAATCTTACTTTCCGTTAGGCGACCTTCACCTCTGTTTAAAAATTCTCTTTCAGAAAAAATTAGCAAGGATACGTCATGAAGATTCAATTCGATCACAACCTATTGCAAAATGTTGACACGGCCATTCAGCACGAATGGCTGGAAACCAACGGACTCGGCGGATGGGCAAGCTCAACCATCATCGGCGCGCACACCCGCCGGTATCATGGTTTGCTGGTGGCTGCGCTGCGACCGCCTGTGGGCCGCGTGGTTCTGCTGTCAAAGCTTGATGAAACGATTGAATTTAACACCGAACAAATCAAATTGGGCACCAATTTGTTTCCCGGCGCCGTCCACCCCGAAGGGTATCGATATCTGCAATTCTTTTCAAAGCACCTATTCCCCCATTTCATTTATGAGACAGGCGGTGTGCGGCTTAAAAAAACGATTGCGGCCGTCAATGGTGAGAATACAACACTCATCCTGTATGAGGTTTTGGAAGCACCGGCCGTGTTCACTTTAACCTTACAACCGTTCATAGCCGGCAGAGACTATCACGGCTTGATGATTGCCAATGATGCCATCGGCCAACATCTTGAGTTTGAAGACGGCATTTTGACCGCTTCATTGTATGACGGCCTGCCAGAGCTGTATCTTTACGTTCCGAATTCAGAGTTTACAGCCAACCCGCAATGGCATTTCAATTTCGAATACCCAGTCGAAAAATACCGTGGGCAGGATTTTCAAGAAGATCTGTTTACACCCGGCACCTTCAAGCTGCAGTTGAAAAGCGGCGATCAGCTGGGGGTGATTGTTTCATTGCGCCACCCTGCCGACCGCAATGCGTTTGATCTGCTTGAGCGCGAAAAGGACCGCCGCAAAAAATTGATCGCCCCTTTGAAAGTCCGTGACGACATCACCGAAACCTTAGCGTTGGCCGCCGACCAGTTCGTTGTGCAGCGGGGCCAAGATCAGAAAACCATCATTGCCGGCTATCATTGGTTTACCGACTGGGGGCGCGACACCATGATTGCGCTGCCCGGTCTTACCCTGACCACGGGTCGCTTTGAAGATGCCAAAAAAATTCTGCGTGCGTTTGCCCAGCATGTCAGCCAGGGGATGCTGCCCAACCGTTTCCCCGATTCGGAACAAGCGCCTGAATATAACACGGTTGATGCGACCCTGTGGTTTTTCATCGCGATTTATCGATATCTGCGCTACACCCGGGACACAGATTTTGTCAGGGACGAGTTGATGCCGGTGCTGCAGGATATTATCGATTGGCATGATAAGGGAACACGTTATAACATCCGCGTTGATTCTGACGGGCTGCTGTCAGCCGGAGAGCCGGGTGTGCAATTGACATGGATGGATGCCAAAATCGACGATTGGGTCGTTACGCCCCGCAGCGGCAAAGCGGTTGAAATCAATGCCCTGTGGATTAACGCACTTGCCATATATGCCTGGTTATCGAGAAAGGTCGGCCAAATGGACCAGGCCAAAAATTATGCCCGGCGTACCGTACAGTTGAAAAAACGGTTTGTCGAAACGTTTTGGTTTGAGGAGGGTGGCTATCTTTACGATGTTGTTGATGGTAACATCCGGGACACCCGCATTCGGCCAAATCAGATTACAGCAATTGGGCTGCCCTATCCCCTGTTGGAAGACGATAAGGCCAAACACGTATTTCATATCGTGATGGACAGACTCTTTACCCCATTTGGCTTGCGCAGCCTGGCGCCGGAAGACCCCGATTACCGGCCGGCATACGGCGGCAACATGTTTCAACGCGACAGTGCTTACCATCAGGGCACGGTATGGAGCTGGCTGCTGGGGCCTTTTTTAACGGCACTGGTTCGCATTTATGGCGCCGACGGTAAAGTCAAAGGCAAAAAAATAATCGAGGAATTAAAACCGCATTTAGCAGATGCCGGCATCGGTTCTATTTCCGAAATTTTTGATGCCGATGCCCCGCACGCAGCACGCGGCTGTATTGCCCAGGCATGGGGTGTGGGGGAAATATTAAGAGCCTATACGGAAAATTTGCACGGATAGCATTCACCCAATGGGATCCGTTTTGATCTGAACAGAAATGAAAT
>JASFEV010000297.1:0-5424 GCA_050124655.1 Desulfobacterales bacterium | reverse complement strand
GAAAAATAAAACAGAGGTAATCGGTGTGCTCTTCTTCTAATTTGCGAAACCGGATCTGTTCGAAGCCCAAAATGGCCTCGATCTCCTCATCGGACAATTCGTTGAGAAACACGCATTTCCATCCAAACAGGTTGGCTGCGAAACTCAGGCAGGCCAAAGCATGACCGGCATCATGATTGCAGTAGCGAAATGCGCGCTCGCCGTATTTCCAGGCTTCGCGCCAGAATATGCTGTTGATGGCGATCAAAAAACCATCGGTTGTGAAATGGGCAACAATAGATTGCCACAGGTCGGAAGCAATTTCCGCGCGGCGCTCCAACGCATGGCCTAAGGCATTGTAATGATATATCCCGCTCGGATTAGAATCCAGGGATGGTAATATCAGATGCGCTTCGGTAGGGTGGAGATTTCCGCTGGAAGGGTTGATTCTCAGCGACCATCGGGAGCCGGATACGGCCTTCCAGGCCGACAGCCCCAGCGACAGTTCCAGAAATCCGGCCACCGTCTCTAAACCGATCGGTTGGGGTGAATTGTCTTGCCGTTCGTACAGGCCCTTATAGTCAGCCGGCGGATCCGCATTTCGCAGCGGTAACCTAACAATGGGCACATTTTTATAAAAGCGAAACGGATTCGGCTGATTTTGCCAGTCCATATACCCCAAAGACCGGGCATAGCGCTCGAAGTGATGCTTGGTGGCTTCATGATAATGGAAAATTTCTTTAGCTTTATCAGGTATCATTCTACCCTTATCCACTTATTCCCTAATTGCCTCTATTGATGCGTTGGTCTATAAAGCGGTGAACACGATAAAAAAAGGCGACACTTTTGAAGGTGTCGCCCATTAATGTCCTGATCAACTTTATTTATTCACCGCAACCGCCGGATGTGCTGCAGCTACCGCAGGCGGAATTGCTGGCATCAAACTCAAGATTGGAATCGATTTTGAACCCGTATCCTAAAAAGTCAACTCTTACAGGTTGGGCTTTTTCATAAAACTCTTTTTCCATGATAAACTGGAAACCGTTCACATCAAATACCTGATCGTCATCTTTAGGCTCATCCAGAGCCATGGCCAGTGATGGGCCTCCTCAACCACCGGCGTTCAGAAAGATTCTTATCGGTGTCACCTCTTTGTCTTTAAAATATTCTTGAATCTGCTTAGCCGCTTCCTCGGTCACTTCAACCATAATATTTCAACCCTCCTTGCGTATTATCAGCTCAACGCACGCCTTGTGCTCGAACTGGCATTATCCCATAATTCTAATAATGGCATGACATTTTGTCAAATCTAAAATAACACAGCAATTGAGCGTTAGATGCATTTTTTAGATGGGTTTTTAAGATATTGAATTTAAATAGGCTTTATACACCGCAAAATCCTTTTCCGAAAACTGGATAAAAATAATCTTTTCTAAGGATGGATGCTGCTCCAAAAAATCGATACAGGTATCCACTGCGATCTTACAGGCGTCTTTGATCGGATATCCGTACACCCCGCAGCTGATAGCCGGAAATGCAATTGTCTTGAGGTTATTTTCAACGGCAAGGTTCAGGCTGTTCCGATAACATCCGGTCAACAGACGGCTATCCTCCGGTTTTCCGCTGTACACCGGTCCAACGGTGTGAATCACATGGCGCGCCGGCAGGTTGTATCCACGCGTTATTCGGGCTTCACCAGTGGGGCAACCGCCGATGGTGCGGCATTCTGCCAACAATTCGGGTCCGGCGGCGCGATGAATTGCGCCATCAACGCCCCCCCCGCCCAGCAACTTGGTATTGGCGGCATTCACGATTGCATCCACATCCAGCCGGGTAATATCCCCCTGCCGAATTTCTATCTTCTCAAGGATTTCTTTTTTCATTAAAACCTCCTTTGAGGCTTTCATGATTGCTTGATAAGAATTCAATGATAGCTTTCTTTAATATATTAATATTTTCGGATAATAAATGAGAATTTTTTAAAGGTTATGAAATTCTATTTTATAAATGCGAAATTTTTTCGCTGGCTTAGGCCGCACAAGGATTTTCGTCGAGGCGTACTTATAGTACGTCGTGGACGGAAAATCCACGGAGAACACCAGCCAGCGGGAAAATAGCCATTTAGAAATAGAATTTTAGAGGTCGTAGAGCTTTTCGTCTCGTGTAGGAGCCGTTCGCCTGGCCTTGGGGGCACCTGGTTTTTTGTCCGGCAAAAGAAAGGGATCTTCGGCTTCCAGCATATCTCCCATTTCGGCCTCGATGGCATCCGGGTCTTCCCCCGCTTCCATGCGTTTTAAGGCTTCATTCATGCCTTCGCCCAGTTCGAGGCCGGTCATATCCGAAAGTTTGCGCATGAGATTGGCGGCCTGGCGCGGATCGTCCTCATTGATTTTATCGGCTTCGCCGGCCAGCATTTGCATGGCTTTTTCCATTTTATTCTCATCAAACGGCATGTCATCGACGTCGCCATCCTCTTTGGCCTTACCGGTAAAGGCAAATGCCGACATCTGCCGCGAGAGAATCTTGGTTTTGCATCTGGGACATTTGGGCTTTTTGCGGGTGTTGACCGTTTTTGAAAAAAAATTAAAAATGGTATTGCAGCGATCGCAATAGAATTCATATATCGGCATGGCAAATCCTCAAATTATCCTTAAATCCTTTAAGTTACTGTTAGCAGGCCTGCAATCCAAAGTCAGGGTAGACAATGGAAGCTTTTCATCTACTCCATGATTGCCAAATTTAAGGCAACATTGGATTGCTTCTTAAAATATCGTTCACCTAAATATTAGAAGGTGCCGATTTACTTGTCAACCGCAATAAAAGCCCGTTGACTTGTGAATTAGCCTTTGTTATGGCACCCTCTAAATTTATTATAAAAATGCATCTCACGCTGAATAGCTGCGTTCAAAACCGATTCAAAATGCTCGAATACTAGCGTGTATGCTCCGCTTTTGAATGGTTTTGCGTCGCGCCCTTGAGTGTGATCTACTATTTTTGAGATATATTTTACTTAAAAGTGTATCTAATCCGCCTGCGGCGGAAAGGCACCCAGGGGCTTTGTTGGACACCTGAATCCATAAAGCATCGATCTGGACTTGCGTTATTGCATGCGAGGGAAAATAGCATATGAAGAAAAAAATAATCCACAGATTACGCAGATTACACGGATTAGAAAAAAAACAATAAAAATCTGCGTTAATCTGCGTAATCTGTGGTTAATTAAATCTTCAGTTCAATTTTATATACGGATCAAATTTTTTTATAATTTTTGGTCGAGGAAAGCTAACTAAGAGGATAAGGAGACGCTATGGAACGAACACTGGCTATTATTAAACCGGACGGCGTAGCGCGTGGAATCATCGGTGAGGTGATCAAGCGCTTGGAGGGCAATGATTTTAAGATCGTCGCCATGAAGATGGTTCATCTGTCAAAAAAACAGGCCGAAGGCTTTTATGCCGTGCATCAGGGAAAGCCTTTTTTTGAGAGTCTGACCACCTTCATGAGCTCAGGGCCGGCTGTGGTGATGGTCCTGGAAGGAGAGAATATTATCACACGTTACCGTGAACTGATGGGAGCCACCAACTACAAGGAGGCTGCTGAAGGAACCATTCGCAAAGATTTCGCCACTGATATCGAAAAAAACGTGGTGCATGGCTCCGATGCCCCCGAAACAGCTGCCTTTGAGATGGCCTATTTTTTCAACAATCTTGAAATAGTCATCTGATGTCTCCTGCCATCAATTCTAAAAATGTTTCCGTTATACTATGCCGGCCGCGGTATCCGGAAAATATCGGTGCGGCTGCGCGTGCCATGCGCAACATGGGGTTCGATCAATTAATTGTGGTCGATCCGCAAAACTGTGACCTGACACGGATTCTAAAAATGGCCACACATGCGGCCGGTGACGTGGTTGAACAAATGCAGGTTCATGCCGATCTACAGGAGGCGCTGGCAACGTTTAACTATGTTGTCGGAACAACCGCGCGACTGGGCGGACAACGCCAGTCCGTGGTTCCGGCCCATAAACTGGCCACCGAACTGGCCGCTATCACCGAAAAAAACCGGGTAGGGCTTGTGTTTGGCCCTGAAGATCGCGGTTTAACCAATGAAGATCTGCGTTTATGCCATCGATTGGTCAACATCCCAACCGCTGAATTTTCCTCATTGAATCTGGCGCAAGCCGTAATGATCATCTGCTATGAGTTGCGGCGACACCGATCCGCGCAGGGCAAACCCTTTGTACCGCGACTCGCGAACCGCCATGAATTGGACGGCATGTATGCCCAACTAAAGGATGTCTTGGTTAAAATCAGCTACATTCAGCCGGATAATCCCGATTACTTTATGAACAATATCCGTCAATTCGGCACCCGCCTGAAGCTGCGGGCCAAGGAGGTGAGCATTGTTCGCGGCATCTGTCGACAGATCAATTGGTATGGTAAGAAATGTTTCCAGGAGGGAAGAAAACACAAAGGAGATGATCAATGCGACTGATTCGTTTCGGAGCCGCCGGCCGGGAAAAGCCAGGATTATGGCAGGCAGGTAAAATTGTTGATTTGCGCGCTATTTTTCCGGAGATCCCGGATATTGGTGAACGCTTCTTTACAGACGGATGGTTGCAGCGAATCAAAGGCATAGAAGAACCGGGCCAAGAAATGGATGTACGCCTGGGCTGTCCGCTTAACCGGCCTTCCAAGATTATATGCCTGGGTCTTAACTATGTTGATCACCGGGAAGAAAGCGGCTTTGAAAAGCCGCAAAAACCTTTGTTGTTTTCTAAAACGCCCAACGCTCTGACCGGGCCATTTGATCCGATCATACTGCCCCGGAGCAGCAATCAGATCGATTGGGAGGTTGAACTGGCGGTTGTCATCGGACGGGCGGGCAAGCGTATCTCGGCCCAGGATGCCATAGAGCATGTTGCCGGATTTTCGGTGCTCAACGATGTCTCCGGCCGCCAGGCGCAGTTTTCAGACGCCCAGTGGTTTCGCGGCAAATCTTTTGACACATTTGCGCCCATGGGCCCGGCCCTGGTCACCGTCGATGAGTTCGACAATGTGCATAACCTCAGATTGACGGCGCGTGTTAACGGAGAGATCATGCAGGACGGCAGCAGCGCTGATATGATATTTGATATCCCCACCCTCATTGCCTATATCAGCGAGGACATCACCCTTTGGCCCGGCGACATCATCTCCACCGGAACACCTTCGGGGGTCGGCATCTTCCGGGACCCGCCGGTGCTGTTAAAAGCCGGAGATGTTGTCGAATGCGAGGTGGAGGGTATCGGTTGCATCCGCAATTCGATCAAAGCCGGCTAGAGCGCTCTTGCAGCAATTATCGATAAAACGCCAGCCGGTCATGTCATTTTCTTCAGGCGCTATGATTAACATCTTACATGTGACCTGATATTTGGAATGATACCAGCGTTGTTCTTAAATCCAA
>JASFEV010000296.1:0-5424 GCA_050124655.1 Desulfobacterales bacterium | reverse complement strand
GGGCGCAACGCTATCGGTGTCCTGCTGACCGGTATGGGCGCTGATGGCGCCAAAGGTTTGCTGAGCATGAAAGAGAACGGAGCAATGACAATTGCCCAGGATCAAGCAAGCTGTGTCGTTTTCGGGATGCCCAAAGAAGCCATCAAACTGGGCGCCGTAGATGCGGTTGTTCCTTTATCAAAGATTGTCCAAACTGTCATTTATGCCTTAAAAGATCAATAGATGCGCATAAATAAATCATTTTGCGGCGGCCTATTTTATTAAATTCAGATCACAGAGATAGCGCTAAGCCAATTTCCTCAAGTTTTCTCCCATTCGACCGATATATGCTTTACACCATTGCGTCTTGAGTTGATGCTATCTTTGGGGGGGGAGGAAAACCTGTGACCAACAGCAAAATTTACCGCATTATGCTCAAAGTTGAAGCGTTTCCGGGTATGCCGGCGACAGCCGCCAGGCTGCTTCCCCTTTTGGAGGATCCCGATTCGACCACATCCGAAATTGAAAGCATCTTAAAATATGACCCAGGACTGACCGCCAACGTCTTAAAATTAACCAATTCTGCCTATTTTGGCATCCCCACCCATGTCAGTTCGGTTAGACAAGCTGTTGTTTTGCTGGGCTGGAAGCGCCTGATACAGATGGTGATGACGATCTGCATGAGCCCAATTATGAATAAAACCATTCCCGGATATGATCTGCCCAGAGGGGCGCTCTGGCAACACTCAATTGCTGTTTCCGTGGCTGCAGAAATCCTGGTCAACGCACTGAAAATTCCCGACGCCGATGAAGTGTTTACCGCGGCGCTGCTGCATGATGTGGGCAAATTGATTCTGGGCGGGTTTGTTAAAAAAGACTTAGAACAAATTGAAGACATGGTGACCAAAGGCATTACGTTTGATGTGGCCGAATCCATGGTGCTGGGAACCAATCATGCTGAAATCGGGGGCCAGATCTTAGACAAATGGTCTTTCCCGTCGGATTTGGTCAGCGCCGTTCAGTGGCACCATGATCCGGAGTCCTGCGAAGAACACTGTAACCTCAGCGACATTGTGCACGTGGCCAATACAATGGGACTGATGACCGGTTTTGGCAAGATTGACCAGGACCTTGCCTTAGAACATTTCAGCCCGGTGGCGGATCGGCTTGGGCTGGCACCGGACAGCCTGGAAGAAATGGCCAGGCAGACATCGGCACGAGTTAAAAAACTGATGGTGTCTTGGGCTTAGCGCGTGTCTTTTAGCTTGAAATGGGTCGATCTTAGATAATCCTGCCATTGCCATTTGACTTTGCCGTCCTTAGCGTGGCATTTGAGATTTCCGTTTGCGAATGCCTGCACCAGGGCAGATTCGAGTACATCACGATCGGCATTTTGGGCAGGAATGATCCGATCGATCAGCAATTTCAGATTCCTTTCGCCGCCCATCTTGCGTCCCACACAGAAAATACACTGATAGGGGCATCCCCGGCTGGTGGTCAGCGTCGCCGGCAGGCCCAGCGCCCGGTATCGACCCAGAGGCAACAGATGCCGGGCCGGTAACGGCAGGGTATCCAGATTGGCGATAAATCGACGCTTGGGCGTGGTGGTAATTTCAGAACCCTGACGAAAGGTAATGCCGTGGTTTAAAGCGTCTTATGACCGTCTCCAGTCCGGAATGCGTGTAAGGGTACACGACATAGTCCAGGATTTCAAGCTTCAGCCAATCTGGTTTCAGGATTCAAAGGCTTGGCATTACGTGTGGCCTCTGGCCTCTGGTCACTGGCGGCTGGCTTGCAGTCACTGATCACAGGTTCTTGCCAGATGCCAGAAGCGAGCAGCCAGCGGCTGAAAAAATGAGACAAACAGCCTTTTAAATCGGAACCTTTAATGAAAATGGGGCCTGGAAAGGCTTTCCAGACCCCTTTGTGGTTGATATTTGAGCTATTGATTAGAACAGTCCTGTTACCTTGCCGGTATTGACGTCGACATCCACCCGCCTGAATGCCGGGTTGGAGCCGGTTCCGGGCATTAAGCTGATGGTGCCGGCGCAGGGGCACAGAAACTTGGCACCGGAATAAATCAGCACATCTCTCACCGGCAGGGTCCAGCCTTTGGGCGCACCCTTGAGCGTCGGGTCGTGGCTCAGGCTGAGGTGGGTTTTGACCATCATGGTGGCAAAGTCGGCGTACATGGGATCGTTCTCGAGCATTTTAGCCTTGGCTTCGGCTTCCGGGGTCCAGGCCACGCCGTCGGCACCGTAGACTTCCTTGGCGATGAGGTCGACGCGGTCGCGCAGTTTCATCTCCAGCGGATAGAGGAATTTGAAGTCGTTTTCTTCTTCACAGGCCTCGACGACGGCATCGGCGAATTCCAAGGCACCGTCTCCGCCCAGCTCCCAGTGCTTGGACTCGGCGCAACGGGCACCGGCTGCTTCGGCGGCTGCGCGGACCACCTTACATTCCTCATCCGTATCGGTGTAGAAGCGGTTGATGCAAACCACCGGGTTGATGCCGGCCTTGCGGATGGTGTTGATGTGATGCACCATGTTGACGCAGCCTTTTTCAACCATGCCCACATTTTCTTTGGTGTACTCATCCGGCATGGCAATGCCCGGCGTCACTTTAGGTCCACCGCCGTGGCTTTTCAGCGCGCGGATGGTGGTCGTCAGAACCGATACATGCGGCTTCAGTCCGCTGAAGCGGGATTTGACGTTCCAGAATTTTTCAAAGCCTATATCGGCGCCAAAACCCGATTCGGTAACATGATAGTCAAACAGTTTCAACCCAACCCGGTCGGCGATAATGGAGGACTGGCCGACAGCGATGTTGGCAAACGGTCCCGCATGCACCATGCAGGGGTTGTATTCGGCAGTGCACATCATGGTGGGGTTGATGGTGTTGCGCATAAAAGCGGTCATGGCGTTGCCGCATTCCAGATCGCCCGTCGTGACGGGCTTGCCGCTCTTATCGAAAGCCACCGTGATGTTGTTGAGCCGTTCTTTCAGATCAGCCAGATCGCGGATGACCGACAGGATGGCCATGCACTCGGAGCCCACGGCAATGCCGAATTTGGACTGCATCGTAAAGCCGTCCATGCGGCCGCCGATGCCGATGATAATGTTTCGCAAGGCCTGGGCACAAAAATCCATGATCCAGCCCAGCTCCACACGGGTGGGATCGATGTTCAGCCGCGGCATGCCGGTCAAGCGATCCAGTTGCTCATCGGTGTAGTTGCGCTCATGCTGCATGCGCGCGGTCAAGGCCACCATGGCCAGGTTGTGGGCATTCATGATGTCGTTGATGTCACCGGTCAAACCCAGGGAAAATTCGGTCATCGGAATCAGCAGCGAATTGCCGCCGCCGGCAGCGGTTCCCTTGACGTTCATGGTGGGGCCACCGGAGGGTTGGCGCAGCGCGCCGCCCACATTTTTACCGCGTTTGCCAAGACCTTCCATCAAACCGCAAGAAGTGGTGCTTTTGCCTTCACCCAGGGGGGTGGGCGTAATGGCGGTCACCTCGATGTATTTGCCGTCCGGTTTGTCCTTGAGGCGGTCGATAATTTTAAGAAAATCGAGTTTCGCCAGCCTGCCCATAGGAAGGATTTCATCTTTTTCCAGACCGAGTTTTTCCTGCCATTCCTCCGGCGTTGGCATGTTCTTTTCTGCCTCTTCGGAAATCTGCCAGTCTGCCATCTTTACTGCATCGTAAGCCATCTACTTAACCCTCCTTTCCATTTATTAAAAGAGCTGTTAACACATTGTACAGGTAAACCCTTCGCGACAAATTTTGTTCTAAATAGCTTGATACCGCGCTTCTGTAATTGAATCCTTTTTAAGAAAAGCGGTTAGAAAAAGACTCCTTGCGTGTATCATCTGGCCGGGCGTTTGGCAAGTAATTTGTTACGAAAGGATTCAGGTATCAGTTCACGATTGGCTTCAGGCTTCAAGTCTCCGTTTTTTTGCTCCTGGCTTCTTGCTGCTTGCTTCTGGCAGGAAGCAGGGAATCAAATGCCAGAAGCCAGAGGCCAGAAGCGAGCGGCCAGGATCTTTAATTATGAAGCTGATTGAGTTGAAAATAAAATCCCTGGCGCGCCATCAATTCTGCATGGGCGCCGGTTTCGACAATTTGACCTCTGTTCATCACAATGATTCGATCCGCGTGGCGCACGGTAGACAGCCGATGAGCAACGACCAGGGCAGTTCGGTCTTTCATCAGTTTTTCAAGGGCCTGCTGAATCCATAATTCAGTTTGTGAATCAATGTACGAAGTGGCTTCGTCAAACAGGATCAGTTGTGGATTTCTGGCAAATGCCCGGGCAATTGAGATGAGCTGTCGCTCGCCGCTCGAGAGGGATGTCCCCTCTCCGGAAAGGACGGTGTCCAGTCCGTCAGGCAGTCGTTCAATTAGACGCTGGCAATGGGCGGCTGCAACGATGCGCTGCATTTTTTCCTCGGTTAAACGCTGCGCGTTGTCGAAAATGTTTTCGCGAATGGTGCCGGAAAACAGGAACGGCTCCTGCATCACCAGCGCCATCTTTTGCCGAAACAAAACGGTATCTCTTTCTTTGATATCGACATCGTTGATGAGGATGCGACCCGACGTCGGATCATAAAACCGGGGGATTAGGTTGACCAGTGAGGTCTTACCGGCTCCGGTGGGCCCAACCACTGCCACCGTATCACCCGCCTTAATTTTCAAGTTAATGTTTTTAAGCACTTTTTCATCCCGGATATAACTGAAAGAAACATCTTCCAGACGGATCTCATGGATACGATCCAAATCAGGCAAGTCCGATCGCACACGATCTTTCGGCAAGCTGTCTTGTGTGTCCAGGATCAATAATATTCTTTCAGCCGAGGACATTGCATTTTGTAAAATGTTATATTTTTCAGCCAGGTCTCGGATAGGTCTGAAAAACATTTTAATGTATGAAATAAACGCCACCAGCGTTCCCAGACTCAGTGCTTCGTTCAGTACCCGACTGCCGCCATAGAAAATCACCAATGCTATGGCAACGATCCCCATTAGCTCGATGATGGGCATAAAAATGGCCAGGACATGAATCTGTCGCATGCCGGCCTGATAGTTTTCGTGGTTGAGTCGTTTGAATTTTTGGTAGTTTTTGGCTTCCTGTACAAACAGCTGAATAACGCCGATACCTTCGATGGTCTCAGCAAAACGGGTGTTAATTTCAGCCACTTGTATGCGCAGCGTCCGAAAAACGTCACGGGCCTTTACCGAAAATACGGCCGACGCATACACTACAATGGGCAGGACCGTAAATGATGCCAGGGCGAGCTTCCAGGAAAGAAACAGCATGATGGTAGCGATCCCGATCAACAAGAAAATGTCTTTAAATACCAGCGAAATGACCGAGGTAAATAATTCATGCATGTTCTGGACATCATTGGTCAAGCGGGTAACCAGGCGGCCGACCGGGTTGCG
>JASFEV010000295.1:0-5439 GCA_050124655.1 Desulfobacterales bacterium | reverse complement strand
CCAATCCAGGGAACGGCGCCGCGGTTGGGTTCGGGTCTACAAATGGTATAGTGTGTTTTTAGGCAAGAAAGCGTCCTAATACTTTGGTATGCAAGAGCCGATCTGCACATCACAAGGCAGGGTAGAGTCAAATGAACCCTGCCTTTTTTGATACCTACATGTCGTCTATTTTTTGCCGCAGGCTTTGGATGGTTGTTTGATAATCTTTGCTGCCGAAAATAGCCGAGCCGGCGACAAAAACATCTGCACCGGCGGCAGCCACTTGGGCAATGGTTTTTTCGTTCACCCCGCCGTCGACTTCGATTAAAACGCTCAGCCCCCGCTCCTGAATGTGATTGCGTAAAGCCTTGATCTTATTGATGCTGTTAGGAATAAATGCCTGCCCTCCAAAGCCGGGATTCACGCTCATAATCAGGATATAGTCAACATATTCAAGTATCCATTCAAGGCTTGCCACGGGAGTGGACGGATTCAGAACGACACCCGCCTGCGCGCCGCAATCTTTTATGAGTTGAACAGTGCGGTTAAGGTGGCTGCAGGTTTCAACCTGGACCGATATGTAGGAAGCCCCGGCGGCGGCAAATGCCGCAATATAATTATCGGGATTTTCGATCATCAGATGCACGTCTACTGGAAGAGCAGTCACGCGTTTGACAGCTTCTACCACCAGCGGCCCGATGGTAATATTGGGTACAAAATGGCCGTCCATGACGTCGGCATGAATCCAGTCCGCACCGGCAGCTTCAACCGCTTTGATTTCATCTCCAAGCTTTGCAAAATCTGCTGACAGAATCGATGGCGCAATCAGTTTCATCTTTTTCTCTCCCTCAACGTTTCAATCTTGGCTTTCGATTTTTTGGTGTCTTTTCCTATAATTGCCAGCTACTGGCCGCTCAATTCTTGCTTCTGGCATCTGGCATTTTTTGAACAATAGCCAGCCGCCAGTAGCAAGAAGCCAGAGGCGAAAAACCGGGAACCCTTGAACCCTAAACCGATGAATCCTGAACCTTAATATGCATTATAAATCTGGGTCTTAATAAGCCGATCATTCTCATACAAAAAAACAGTGGCTTCACGATCGGTAGGGATCAGCAGCCAGATTTCTTCGCCGGCTTTTACAAAATCATCAAAAAGGTCGTTTGTAAATCCGGCCGTATTGAGGCTGACACGAATGTGACGGTTTAAAAATCCGCTATCCAGTCGATAGCTGAAAAGGTTGCCGGTTGAGCGTTCGGTGGAATGGCGCGCGATTTCCTTTTGGGATTCGCGATTAATCCGTAAACGCACGGTACTGCCAATGACAACCCGCTGACCGGATACAGGTTCCTGCTCGATAATGGTATTGCGCGGTTTATTTTTCTGATAGTCTGATTTTAATTCACCGATGACCAGATGAAGGCGTTCAATTAATTGTAAAGCATCTTCCAGCGTCAAACCGGCCAGATCCGGCATTTTAAAGGCTGTGGGCCGTCGCCCCAGACTCACTAGAAGATCGACGCAGGCCCCGCGGGACACAACCCTGCCTGATGCGGGTACCTGGGCCACAACGACATCTTTTTCCGTTTGCTGGTGATAGGTGCGTGAAAACTCACCACGGCACATATCATTATCTTCTAAAATAATATCCGCCTGTTGAATGGAAAGACCCAATAAATGCGGCATGGCAAATGTCCTGGGGCCTTTTGACAGAATAATTCTCACATCCCGGCCTTTTTTGATTTCCGAGCCCGGCTGCGGTTCCTGAAAAACAACATGATTTTTGGGGATGTCACTGGTATATTCTGAGCCTTTGACCTTTGTGTTGAGTTCCAATTCGGTTAAAATCTCCAGCGCATAAACGACATCTTTGCCTTCAAGCTGCGGTACGATCACGGTGTCTTCGCTTTTGATAATCAGCGTAAGGGTTAAATATGCACTGATGCCGGCAATAAACACAAAAGCCAGACCCAGGCCGACCATTTTGGCTAATTTGATAATCACTGTTTTCTTTTCAGTCGTGCGAAGTAGAAACCATCCATGTATTTGATAAATTTTAGGGTTGTATACCCGACAGTGGATTTAGCGCCAGAACGTATAGCTTCGGGAAGCTTTCCCCAATTTTTATCTATAACAAAATCTGGTCGCTTTTTCAAAAAATCATCAATAATCACTTCGTTTTCTTCGGGCTCCATACTGCAGACGGCATACACCAAAATGCCACCGGGTTTAATCCAATCGGCCAGGTTTCCCAGGATTTGTTTTTGAACCTTGGACTGACGCGTCAACTGCGCAACCGACGTGTGCCATTTGATATCCGGATTGCGTCGTATGACGCCCAAACCGGTGCAGGGGGCATCCAGCAGAATGCGATCAAAGGGCTGATGCCCGTGTCTGTTGAAGGGGATCATCAAATCTTGGCAGACGGTTTGTACCATGGTTACGCCCAAACGCGGCATTTCGTTACCCAGCTGTTTGAGTTTTTCAGGATTGCTGTCCAAGGCGGTAATGGTGCCCTGATTTTGCATCAGTTGAGCCATGTGAGCGGTTTTGCCTCCCAGACCGGCACATGCATCCAACACGGATTCACCCGGTTGCGGATCGAGCAACAGCGCAACCAATTGAGCCGCCTCATCCTGAACCTGAAACCAGCCCTTTATATAGGCTGCCAGATGCGATATGGACTGTTTGGGATTCATCATCTTAACCCCGTCAGGTGCATAGGATGTCGGCTCGATGTGCTCTGTTTGATCTTTAAGCGACCGGATCAGTTGAGCGCGATTGGTTTTAAGCGTATTGGTTCGCAAGGTTATGGGCGGGATGGCGTTTGTCGCGCTGGCCAGAGTGCTGATCGTTTCTGCAGAGAAACGCTTCAACCATCGTGAGGCAAGCCATTTTGGAATCGACTGGTCGGACGTTAAAAACGCCAGCGGGTCTTCTTGGAAAGTTGAAAACGGCACACGTTCCCATTTGTCGGCGGCTTTGCGCAACAGAGCATTGACAAAGCCCGAAGCCCGGGAACTTTTCATCTGTTTGGTGAGCTCGACCGAGGTGTTGACAGCGGCCGAGTCCGGCACGCGATCCAAGAAGATAATCTGGAATAAACCCAGCCGCAGAATATTCAACACTATTGGTTGGATTTCGTGAAGGGGGATGTTGGAAAAATAGGCGATGATATGATCCAAGCGAGCACGCCATCTTAAAACACCGTACACCATGGCATTCAACAGAGCGCGGTCCCGTCTGGAAAGATAATCTTTATCCTGCGGCAGCGCCCGCAAGATGTGGTCCAGTGTATTTTCCCTCTGGTCCACGGTGTTGAGCACAGTTATGGCGGTGTGTCGGGCATCAACCATTAGTTTTAATTGCCGGAGTGTTGGCGTAATGGGTTCGACCTGTCGTTGCGGGTCACGGGTTGCGCGTTACGCGTATTTGCGTTGTGAAATACACTTATCATTTTTAACTCGAAACCCGGAACGCGAAACACGGAACATTACGATTCTATCATCATGCCAGCAAGCCACGATGATAAGTGAGGCAACGCGCGTAGCATGTTACTGTAAAACCGTTCCCGGCGACAGCTGATATCCCCGTAAAAAATCGGCCACGGCCAGCTGTTTGCCAGACGGACCCTGAATCTTCAAGATGGATAATGCACCTTTACCGGTGGCTACGGTCAGTTCATCGGGAAACGTTTTAAGAATGGTGCCGGCAGGCGTTGAAACGGGCTCTCTGATCGGGACGGCCCTTAATATCTTCAAACGACGTTCATTGTGAAACGTAAATGCACCGGGCCAGGGTGTCATGCCCCGGATAAACAGGTCCAATTCTTCAGCAGTTTTTCGCCAGTCGATACGGCCGTCTTGTTTTTTTAATAGAGGCGCATAGGTAGCTTTGGCGTGTTCCTGGCCCATGGGTTTCAGTGCCTCGGAAGCCATATCCTTAAGGGTCTGCACTATTACGTCGGCGCCGAGCAGTGCCAGCCGATCGTGCAGTGTGGCCGCAGTATCCGTCGATAAGATGGGTTCTGTACGCGATAAGAGCATATCGCCCGTATCCATGCCTGCATCCATAAACATCGTGGTGATACCGGTTTGTGAGTCGCCATTGATAATGGCCCACTGAATCGGAGCCGGCCCCCGATATTTTGGCAGCAGCGAAGCGTGGACATTGATGGCACCGAATTTTGGCAACTGCAGAATTTCTTTGGAAAGCAGGTGACCGTATGCAATGACAATGATCAGATCGGGCTGAATTCGTTGGATCTGATTCATACATTCCGCCGTATCGGGTTTGGCAGGCTGCAGCAGGTTCAGATTCAACGCCAGTGCTGTTTGCTTAACCGGTGGCGCAGCAGTTTTGCGGCCGCGTCCTTTGGGGCGGTCTGGCTGCGTCACAACCAGTGCTAAATGATGACCTTCTTGGTGGAGTGCCTGTAGAGATGGCACGGCGAAATCGGGTGTACCCATGAAGATAGTCGTAAATTTATCTTTCACTTCGATCGCAGTTTCTTTTTCATTCGGCGTGTATACATCTGTCTTTTCAAGGCGCTGACGTGATCGATGAATAACTTGCCCTTTAAATGATCGATTTCATGCTGCAATACAATTGCCAACATGCCTTCTGCCTCCAGTTTCAGCGGGCGGCCCTCACGGTCCACGCCCTCTACCAGAATGGAGGCAAAGCGTTTTACGTCTGCGCGAAAATCCGGGACACTTAGGCAGCCTTCGTTTTCAGACAGAATTTCGCCTTCCTGATCGATAATACGCGGATTGATCAGCACCTGCAAGGATCCGCCATCGTCCGAAGGAGAGATATCGTAAATCAGAACGCTTCGGTCCCAGCCGACTTGGATGGCCGCCAGCCCGATGCCCGGCGCCGCATACATGGTATCGGACATTTGATCGATCATTTTTTGAACATCGCCGTCAATATTGTCCAATTCAAGGGTGGGCGTGCGTAAAACATTATCCGGATATGTCAGAATTTTAAGTTTTGACATGATATGAGCATACCTAAATTTTGCATACAGAGCGCTGGCGCTGACATCAATCCTTGTATCGATGGGCTCGGAGCACCATATGCATGTGAACACTGTCTATTATCTCACAATGATGCGCGTTTTTTCAACCTGTTTGCGCCTTCACGGATTTTTTCTCATATGAAACCTGCCAGATGTTAACGCTGGTGATGATGGCTGAAATCAGACCGATAATCATGACGGGAAACATCTGGACGGCATGGTTAGCCAGGGTAAAGCCGGCCGCCGCATCTGATGAAACCCCGAACAACGCCATGGCAAAGACACCGCCGGCCTCCCATAAACCCCAGAAGCCGGGAACCGATGGCAGGGCGATGAACAAGCATATGATCACCATCACAGCAAACATTTCCAGGTAGGATAAGTGCACACCCGGGCTGCCAAAACTGAAAATCCAATATGAAAGGGCCGCGGTGATCCAC
>JASFEV010000294.1:0-5494 GCA_050124655.1 Desulfobacterales bacterium | reverse complement strand
AGCCACGGCAGGTTTAAGCGCCATGTACAAAATAAGAATTATAAATGGGCAGATGACCGCCCATGTGAAAATCGCATAAAGCGTTAGATTCCACAGGCTGGTCATGCTGCCCCAGAAGTCGTTTTTGAGCAAAAAAATAAGGCTTTCACCGCTTACATGGTTACTACCCTGATTAAACAACCAGCTGCCGGCGCTATAGAAAGGTGCCAGCAAAATCAGCTGGACCGGATAGACGACAAAATTCACCAGCTGTATGGCCGGTAGATTCAGTCGCAATGCGAAGGCCGCCAGCGTGCATAACAGCGTCGTCATCCCCAACACCGGAAAAATACCCAGCGTCACGCCCACTGCAAGGCATAAGGCTATTTTATGCAGACTCACACCTTCTTTTAACATTGCTCTGATAAGGCCGGTGATCCTATTTTTAATTCGGCTGATCATAAATTTTTTAAATCATACATCCATTAAAGTTGCGGTTTCAAAATTAGTTATTCAGCGCAGCTTGAATGCGCATATACTCGCCAAGATTGTCCATGGTCAATAGACCCACCAGGCGATTGTCACGCGTTACCGGTAAGGTGTGGCAGTTGCATTCTTTTAATTTTTGAAGTGCCGTCTCTAACATTTCCAGCGAATCAACGGTGACAAAGCGCTGCTGCATAACATCGGAAACGGGCGCATCCTGACCCTTTTTGGATAATGCCGATAGTAAGTCAGATTGCGTAAGGACCCCTTTTACCAAACCGTTATCTGTCACCGGAAAATCCTTTTGTGTACCTGCCAGTGTCAACTCCACGGCTTGCTGCAGCGTATAATTGCGCTCTAAGGTTTTAAAATTGGTTAGCATGGCATTGCTGACCGGAATACCACTTAAAGCTGACTTCATCTGCGTTAGATGCGTTTCCTGAGCAGCACCGATCCATACAAAAAACGCAATGAACAGCAACAATGGATTGTAAAACAATCCAATGATGCCAAACAGCACTGCAATGCCCTGCCCCAGAGCAGCTGCAAACTGGGTTGCTTTTGAATAGGACAGGCGCGTTGCCAGAAGCGCGCGCAGGACGCGGCCCCCATCCATGGGGAATGCCGGAATCATGTTGAACAACACCAAGAAAATATTGACTGCCATGATGCGCTCGATAAAGGCTCCGGACGTGCTAGCGAGCTCACTGACCGGCGTGAAGCTATTCGTCAAGTAAAGGTAGGCCGCAAGTACCGCAGCGATGACGACATTGACGGCCGGACCGGCCAAGGCAACCCACAGCTCCTGCACCGGCTTGTCGGGCATCTTCTCCAAACGTGCAACGCCACCGATCGGAAGTAAGATAATGTCACGCGTTTGAATTCCGTAGCGCCTGGCCGTCAACGCATGGCCGAGCTCATGCAACACAACACAGGTAAAAATTAACAAGATAAACACGACGCCCGTGGCTGCTGCACTAAGCGATTGATTTTGGTTGTAGTAAACAAAAGCAATCCAAGCCAACAGTAAAAAAAAGGTAAAATGGATATAAACATCAATACCTGCAATTTTGCCTATTTTGGTAGACCACTTCATAGTTACACCACCTTGCTTAGGGTTAAAGAAAATTAATGGCTTATGCCGCTTTCGCTATATGAGGCATAATCGGGTAGTTCGTGTTTGAATGAATCCTTGAGTTTGGCGATAATCCCCTTTTGAATCTGGCGAACCCGTTCCCTTGAAATTCCGTACTTTTTCCCAATTTCAGATAGGGTTTGGGGTTCCTCCGCGAAAATTCGCTGGTCAAAAATGTGCAGCTCTCGCGCATCCATCTCTTTTCTAAATTCCTTTAGACGCTTACGCAGAATGACTTGAAGCTGCTTTTGAGACACCCTATCCTCTAATGAGTTTGTGGGAGTTTTCATAAACTCTATTCGCGCTGTATCAGAGTCCTCTGTTAGGGGTGCGTCCAAGGAAACATCCCAGCTGCTAATGCGCTGATCCATTTCGACAACATCTTTTTGGGGTACGCTTAATCTCTCTGCAATGAGTTCAGCACTCGGCTCGAAGCCATCATCTTTTAACTTTTGTTTTTCACTTTTCAATTTGAAAAACAGCTTTCGTTGCGCCTGGGTCGTGCCGATTTTAACCAGCCGCCAGTTATCCATTAAATGCTTAATAATGTAAGCTTTGATCCAAAAGGATGCATAATAGGAGAATTTTACATTCTTTTCCAAATTAAACTTTTCCACGGCTTTAATCAGGCCAAGATTCCCCTCCTGGATAAGATCGAGCAAATTTTGCATCCACAAATTGCTGTAATCCATAGCAATTTTAATAACCAAGCGCAGATTTGACGTCACCAATGTTTGGGCTGCCTGTGCATCGCTTAGTTGATGGACTCTCTGCAAAAGCTCTCTTTCCTCATCCCTTGTCAGCAGTTTATACTTGCTGATTCCGATGAGGTATCGTTGGAAAGCATCCGTATGAGTATCTTTGACTACCACGCTTGCGGGTGCCAATTCGGCAGAATTTTCTGAACCATCCGCAACAGTATCATCAAATTCTTTTGGCAATTTATCATGAGAATATTGGGACGTCTCTTTTTCAATCAATGTACTGTCAGTCAACATGCTGACCTCCTCCATGTATGCCAAGCCTTTCTCGGCTGTAAAAAATGTTAATGTATTTCCTGAATTGCTTTATTTGATTTTTGCCGTGCCCGTCTTGTTGGACGGGCATGGCAGTTTAAGGTTTAGTTCATGAAAAACACTTAGCTTTGCTGGTCGCTCTTATAAGCTTTGCCGACGCCGTGCATTTTAAGGAAAGTATCCCATTCGCTTGCGCTGATGGCGCCATCGTTATCGGAATCTAAAGCATTGAAGCTCCAGCGCAGCTGCTCGGAATGGAATGCCGCGTATTCCTCAAACGAGACCGTTCCATCTTTATTTTCATCCATATCATTAATGTTGGCATTGAACATCGAGCAGCTGTGATGACCCGCATGAACGTTCACGACTGCACCGACCAACAGTGCTAAACCAAAGAATATAGCTATACCTGGAATCATGATTGCACTTTTCATTGTAGTCCTCCCTATTCAAAATAATACTAAGTTAGTGATAAACTTGTTTGTTTATAATTTGTCTAATATTTGTTAAGATATTAAGCATTATGTCTCAGCTGTCAATAGCGATATTGTCATTTAGAACCGTCAACAGGAATTGAGGTCGTCAGAGTCCACAGACAGCCTCGAACCGTGTAATCGCATTGATTGAAATCGGCTGATATCCATCAGATTTGACGGTTAGCATTGACATGTTTGAACTGCAAAAAAGGTGCTCGGCGACGCTGAACTGCAACAGTGTTGACGCGGCACCGTTCGGGTCAGCCATCGCCGCTGTCTGTGATATAACGCTCATGTTAAGATCAGCTCCGGAAAGCGACAAGAAATTAATATATGTGGTCTTTCGAATCTACATTACCCTACCCTGGGCCCTAAAGATCGAGCGCTTTTAGACCACTTGTCAACCCTAATAATTACGCCGAATTCCGATTTGCCAATATTTTGTTTAGTATTTGTTTAATAATAGGGGCGGTGCATCCCTGTTCGTCTTGGCCGGTCAGCAGTGGAACGAATTTAATTCATAACACACTGTATTTGTATGATAATATTTATATTTCCGGATCAACTTAGCGCATGCGTGCGTTTCGGAGCCAAAGCGAGTTGCACGGGGCAAAATGCAGAGAAAGGGTGTCAAGCAGAGGGCTGGTTGATTTTGTTCAGGCGGACATTAGTTTATGAGGTAAATTTTGCGCCCTAATGAGTTGGAAACCTCAAATGGTATCAAAACACATCACCCGTAAAGTTTTTCTGTGCGGTATAACCTTGATCTTAATTTATGCGCTCGCCTGCACGTATTTGTGGGCCAGACAGGGACGCTTTATCTTTATGCCCCAGCGGGAAATAGAAAAAACACCGGCAACCGTGCAGTTACCGTATAACAATGTTTACATATCGGTAAAAAACATAAACGGTCGGACAGAGCGTATTCACGCCTGGTGGATTCCGTCGCGAAATGATGCGGAAAACGTCCTGCTCTACCTTCACGGCAGTGCACTCAATATGGGTGCCAACGTCAACGCCTTGCGTCGCCTTCATAATTTGGGCTTTGCTGTCCTGATCGTCTCTTATCGCGGATACGGATTAAGCGATGGAGAATTTCCATCGGAAACACTTCTGTATGCCGATGCCGAGGCTTCCTGGAATTACCTGGTAGATCAAAAACAAATAGAGCCGAATAAAATCTATATCTATGGTCACTCAATTGGTGGTGCAGTCGCCATAGATCTGGCTGTTCGCCATCCAAATGCGGCCGGGCTGATCGTGGAATCAACATTCACTTCTATTATCGATGTGGCCCGTCTGAAAGCCAAGTATCGTTTGTTTCCATTAGACCTGATTGTTCATCAGCGATTTGATTCGCTTAGTAAGGTTCCTCACCTGCGCATTCCAGCCCTGTTCATTCACGGCACCAATGACCATCTGATTCCCTTTGAAATGAGTCGTCTGCTGTACGCACGCGCGCCACATCCGAAAAGCTTGAAGTTGATCCCGGACGGTGGCCACAATAACAGCGGAACCGTCGGCGGTGATGCTTATTTGGCAGCTGTATCGGATTTCGTTGCGGCCACGGAAAGGGCGCGTTCAGAGGGAAACGGTTTTAAAGCAGGGCGTTAATTGGTGGTTATGGTATCATCGGATACGCTTAAATCTGATCGGGCCTTTGAATTTGGATGGATCGACGCTTTTTCCATCCTGCAGGATGCTGATTTTTCCCCGATGTGCCAAGCGCCTGGCCGCTCTGCGTGTCGGTTCCAGCAATGGGCGCCATTTATTTTCATCTCGATGCCCCACGTATTCTCGGGCGTCCTCGCTGGGTCAAATACAGGAGGCTGAAAAGACACGGACGGAAAGGTACATTTTTCATTCCCCCAAACCCTGCCTCCGTTTTTGCCCCCAGTCATTAGTACTTCGAATTCGCCCGGACGAGCACATCGCCCGGCTGCAATTACCTTGATCAACCCTTCACTCGCAGCTTAAGCTTAATGGGGTTAGAGCAGCCATTTGGCAAGAATAAAACTCAGTGTTGCGACTGCCGTGCACAGCACCACCCCCCAGATGATATCAACCACCACGATATTTAAAGGCCAGTCCTTGAGCAAAGCTAAATTGGTGAGCTCGTAAGTCATGTAGGTAAAGAATCCAAACAAGGCCCCATACACCATCGCATGTTGCCATGAATCCTTGCTCACCGCAGGTACGACGGCAAAAATCAGAATGCCGGCTATGTAAAGCAAGTAAAAAAGGATAGCCGCCGGCCAGTTCACTTGCGGACTGAGGACAAAACTTAGATTTTTCTGATAGAATCCTTTGGCGACAGCGCCCAACCAAATCAGATCGATAATAAAGAAGACCGGTACGGTCAGGGCGTAAAGCTTTAAGTAAAAAGCAACATTCATATGAGC
>JASFEV010000293.1:0-5501 GCA_050124655.1 Desulfobacterales bacterium | reverse complement strand
AAAATGGGAAGGACTGATGATATCTTCTCCCTCTTTGAATCCCCGGATCCGGGCGATCTCCGATGTCACCTTTTCCCCGGGAAGATGCCCCCCCAGACCCGGTTTGGCGGACTGTCCGATTTTGATCTCAATGGCATCCACCTTTCTCAGGTTTTCCTCGGTGACACTATATTTATGGGGCACATACTCAAAAATATAACGGTAGGCGGCATCGAATTCTTCCGGCAGAATGCCGCCTTCACCTGAACATATGAGTGTTTTCAAGGCGGCGCTGCCTTTAGCCAACGCCGTTTTGGCCTCCTTTGAAAGGGCGCCGAAGGACATATGCGAAATATAAATCGGTGTTTCGATAACCAGCGGTTTTGCGGCTTTGGGCCCGATGATGGTTTGGGTGTTTACCGGTTCATCGTGATTAAGCGGAATCCTGGCCAACTGGGCGCCTTTGATGAGAATATCATCCCATGAGATGACGGGCTCTTTCGTGCGCATGGGTTCATGCATGGACCGTTTGCTGCGGGCCATTTCTTGAATATCCGCAAAATAAGGCTCGGCCTCAGCCATGGTTTTCTGGAGATCAACATGAGCAGGGGCATCGGCCTCTTGTTCCCGTCTGTCGTTTTGCGTCTGTGGTTCAGCGCCGGCCTCATCCATCTTTGAAAAATAGCTTTTGGGAGAATCACAGACTGGACACACCCAGTCATCGGGAAGGTCACCCCACTTTTGACCGGTTTTTTCTTCATCATGGACATATTCACAGACACTGCAGATGTATTTTGCCATTTTCCCCCCTAAACATCCAGGTTGGCCGGTTCGTAATACTCCCGCGGGTGTTTGCAGTAAGGACACCGCTTGGGCGGCTCCTGACCTTCATGCGCATACCCGCAAATACTGCACTTCCATTTAATGGGCGCATCCCGTTTAAACACTTTGCCGGCTTCCACCATCTCAAGGAGCTTTTTAAAGCGGTCGTGATGCTGCTTTTCGATCTTGCTGATTTGCTTAAACAGAATCGTGGCGGCCCGGTTGCCTTCGATTTCAGCCTCCAGTGCATACCGGGGATACATATCCTCAAATTCATACTGCTCGCCGTCGACGGATTCCTTGAGGTTGGTGAGGGTATCCCGTTCACCCATCAAAAGCTTGAGCTCTTCCATGGCATGGTATTTTTCATTTTCGGCGATTTCCTCGAAAATTTTGGCGATATATCGATATCCTTCTTTTCTGGCCATTTCCGCGAAATACGAATACCGGTTGCGGGCCAGTGATTCACCCGCAACCGCAGCCTTTAAATTTTCGTCGGTTTTGCTCATAAAATCCATCTCCTAACGGCTTAGAAATCCATGTTGGCCGGCTCATAGTATTCTTTGGGGTGTTTGCACGACGGGCATTTGGGTGGCGGCTCAGTGCCTTCGTGGACATAACCGCAGACACTGCATTTCCACTTAATCGCCTCATCGCGTTGGTATACGTGTCCGGACTCAACCAATTCCAATAATTTTTTATATCGCGCTCGGTGGTGGGCTTCGATTTTGGCCACCTGTTTAAAGGCGATGGCGGCTTCGGTTTCACCCTCTTCTTCCGCCTCTTTGGCAAACCCTGGATACATGCTTTCGACTTCATAATCTTCGCCCCCCATGGCCTCCTTCAGGTTGGCAATCGTGTCGCCGATTCCACCCAGCAACTTGAGGTGATCCTTGGCATGCTGTTTTTCATTTTCAGCGGTCTCCTCAAAGATTTTAGCAATGTAATGGTAGCCCTCTTTTCTGGCGACTTTAGCAAAAAAGGTATACTTGTTGCGTGCCTGGGACTCTCCGGCAAAAGCAGCCTTCAGATTGTCAGTCGTCTTGCTCATCGTTTTCTCCTTTCTAAATGCGTTGTTTAGTTTGAGCTATATATTTAATGTGTTTGACCGGACTACCTTATGGACGGCAATCTTTGCAAAGGCCTTTGAGGACGACGCGTTTGCTGATGACCTGGAAATTTTTGCCAACGTCTTCAGGGACGTGCAAATTATCATAGGTCCGGTTCTGAAAGTCGATGATTTTACCGCATTGGGTGCAATGCAAATGATGATGGTTTGTCACATTGGGGTCGAACCGCTTGGCGCCGCCGAATATTTCGACCACATCCACCACGCCGATTTCCGCGAAGGTTAACAGTGTGCGATTCACCGTGTCATAGGAAATATTAGGATATTCTTGTTTGACATTTTGATAAATGGCGTCGGCGGTGGGATGCGTGTCGGAATTTAAGAGCTGGCGATAAATCGCCACCCGCTGAGGGGTTACTTTAAGCTGATGCTGATGACAGATGTTGAAGAATGCCTGGGTCTTATCAGTATGGCTATTTTTTTGCATAATTATCCTAAATAGGAATCATTCTTATTTGTCAAGTGTTTTTGATCCTGAGTATATACTTCAATTTTTCATTCAAATAGTTACTGCGCATCACCACCACCATTTGCACAAAATTGTTTTACTTTTCGGTACGGATATGTTTATTCTATCTGTCTATAATCAGTTTGGATTCAAGATGATTGACAATCTTCCCATTACTCCCTAGATTTATTCAAGAATTTTGCCCCCAAACGTTTTCGATCCAAAATATAATCGATAAAGAATGAGGGTAGGGTTATGAATTCTTATCCACCACCCGAGCAGCTATTGCAACAGGTTGCATCGCTTAAAGAAGAGCTTACGGCGTGTCGCAAGACCAAAGCGTCATTGCAGCACAATGAATTGAAATATCGCAACTTGGTTGAAAGTGCCAATGAGGCCATTTTGGTGGCCCAAAATGGGACCTTCCAATATGCAAATCCGAAGGCCGAAGCGCTTTTCGGGTATTCATACCATGAGCTAACGTCAAAACCGATTTCCGCTTTCATTCATAAACAGGATGTTGAAATGGTGCTGCAACACCATGAAGGCATTATAACAGGCCAGCACCATCCCGAAAGGGTTTCTTTTAGAATTGTGAATAAAGCGGGGACGACCATTTGGGTAGAGTTGAAAGCCAGTTTGTTTTCCTGGAATGATCAACCGGCCACCCTGGGTGTTTTGACGGATATCACCCAAAGGAAACAGGTTGAGGATAAATACTATCGTGTTCTTAATAGTCGGTTTGAAGGATACATGCTGCTGGACGAGAATCGGGTGATCATCGAAGTCAATAAAGCCCTGCTAAAGATCTCCGGTTACGACCGTGATGACTTTATCGGACAATTAGTCGATAAATTTTACGACAAAGCCTCCCTTAACTTTTATTCGGCAAGCCACGATCATTTCAGCTTTGAAGCTTTATTTTGCGCCAATGATGGTCGCTTGATCCCCATGCTGTTTAGTCGCAGTTCGCTCAATGATGAAAACAACCAGATTACGGGCTTTATGGTTTTTCTGACCGATCTCACCGATTTAAAAGAAACCCAGGAAGAGTTGAAAAAGGCCGAACAACGCTACCGCAACATGTATCAAAATGCTTTACAGGGTATGTTTCAAAGTCGGCTGTCCGGAGAACTGATTCGCGTCAATCCGGCCTATGCCCGTATTCTGGGATATGATTCTGTCGATGAGGTAATGTCTCTTAAAGAGGGTTCCGATAAGTTTTATTTCAGTTCTGAGGACCGTGACCGGATGATCCGGGCCGTGCGAAAGAAAGGTGCGGTTGCAAATCATGAACTGCAGCTTAAACGAAAAGATGGAAAGCCGGTATGGATATTGGCCAATATTCGATATATCGAAACTGATGAGACCGGTGGTATTCTCGAAGGCATTTTAGTCGACAACACCAAAAAGAAGGCTCTGGAAAAAGAGCTCAGGCGCGACCGCAAAAAATTCCGCAATCTGGCGATTCACGATAATTTAACCGGGCTTTATAACACGCGCCACCTTTATCAGATATTGGATAAACTCATTGAAGACAGCAAATTGACCCGCAAGCCGTTTTCTCTGGTGTTTATGGATATGGATAATTTCAAACGCGTGGTGGATACCTATGGCCACTTGAATGGCAGCCAGGCTCTCAAGGAAGTCGCCCACACCATCAAGGACTGTTTAAACAGGCCGTGCTTCGGCGTTGCCTATGGCGGTGATGAGTTTGTTATCGTGCTGCCCGGCTTTGATAAGACCCGGGCTTCTGAATTGGTTGGGCAAATTCGCAAGCAGATGATGGAGACGGCCTATTTAGCCAAAGCCGGTTACCATGTAAATCTGGGGGCCAGTTTTGGAATCGCCACCTTTCCGGATGACACCGATAACCGCGAAGGCCTGCTCGCGCTAGCGGATCAGGCGATGTTTCATGTCAAGCAGACCGGCAAGGGTTTAATCGGTAAGGCTCACTCGTAATCTACGAACGTGTCATTGCCGGCGATGCAAACAGGCACGAAACAAAACATCAGCAGGCCGGTGGCGCTTGCTAACATTATTGCCCGTACATTGAGCCCCTTTAGACTCGAGGAAGTACTGATGGTTGAGAAGAAAGACGTGAAACCTGTTTAGCAATAATAAAAAATACGCACGATAATGCTAAAAATTGTAATGATCCTGATCGAATAAATGGTTAATAGGACCCAAACCATTTGTTGAAAATTTTGTCGTACTGACCGGTTTCATGCATCTTTAATAGAGCCCGGTTGACCGGTTCGCGGAGTTTGCTTCCCTGGGGAAACAAAAATCCGTAATATTGCAGATCGAAAAGATTGCCGACGACAGCCACTTTTCCCGCCGCTTCATTTTGGGCATAATAAAGAATGGTGGGAGAATCGAAAACGACTGCATCGACTTTATGCTGTAAAAGCTTTTCAATGGCTTCATCTATCACTTTAACGGGGACAACGATCGCACCGAGATCATTAAGGGCATCGACACTTGTGGTGCCAGCAACAGTTGCCACCATTTTGTTGCGAAGATCCCGTACGTCGGTGATATCGGAATGCAGTTTTTGCAAAGTAATGGCCGATGATAATTGAGCAATAGCCCATCCGAAAAAGCCGATCCCGATCAGCATAACCAGAAACGCCATAATACGGCCAACCCACTTGCGGGGTACGATGTCCCCATATCCGACTGTCGTCATCGTCACCATTACATACCAGAATGCCTGAAAAATGCCGGGGAAATAGTTCGCGCTGATATGGAGCTTGCCCTTTTCTACCCACCAGAACACATGACCGCAAACAATAAGGAAAATGCCCAGGTAGGCCAAAGCTTTCATCACCAGTGGTGAAAAAAGGGATTTAACAGGTCCGATCAGACTGAACTCCTTTTTATTCGATACCAGGATTCGCAACCCGGAATCTAAAGTGTGGTGGGAAAAATCGACGCGTTCTTCTCTTTCGTGGGTAATTGTGATGCAGGAGAACCCCACATGGGCCCTTCCTTCGATCAAATCCCTGAAAATTCCATCCATATTGGTTTCGTAATAGGAAAATTCCAACCCCAGTTCTTTTGAGATTTCCTCCCACAGTTCAATCTCAAAGCCCGTATACGCCTCATCTGATTTCATGA
>JASFEV010000292.1:0-5539 GCA_050124655.1 Desulfobacterales bacterium | reverse complement strand
CAAATCAAAAACTCAGAGCTGGTGGTGATTCCACAGGCAGCCCATCTTTCCAATATTGAACAGGCCGCTGTTTTTAATGATCAATTGATGGCATTTCTGGCAGGTCGGGGATAGGGCTCGCTTCAGCGCTGCCGGATTTCCCTTTCGCTGATTCCCATGAGATACAACAAACCGTCCAATCCGACACTGGAAATGCTGCGTTGGGCATTTTGTCTAACGAGCGGTTTGGCATGAAATGCAACGCCCAGGCCGGCGATGCTGATCATCGGCAAATCGTTGGCACCGTCTCCAACTGCGATGGTCTGCTTGAGACTGATATTTTCGACCTGGGCAATGGTTTTTAAAATCTCAGCCTTTTTCTGACCGTCAATGATATCCCCTTTGATGTTTCCGGTGATTTTCCCGTCTGCAATTTCGATCGCATTAGCAAAAATATAATCCAGTCCCAGTTTCTGCTGCAGGTATTTCCCAAAATATTCGAAGCCACCGGATATGATGCCGATTTTGAAGCCCAGCTGTTTGAGTTTGTCGAGCACGCGCTCGGCTCCTTGCGTCAGCGTCAGGGTTTTAGCGACCGAGGCAAATGTTTCTTCTTTTAAGCCTTTTAGAAGCGCTACGCGCTGAGTCAGGCTTTCCTTGAAATCCAATTTTCCCTGCATGCCAGCTTCGGTAATCCGGGCCACCTGATCGCCCACACCGGCTGCTGCAGCCAGTTCGTCGATGGCCTCGCCCTGAATGAGGGTTGAATCCATATCGAAGACCACCAACCGACGGGCATGGCGATAGATGTCATCGACATAAAACGAAATATCGATACCTGTTTCAGAATGGATGTCGAGCAACTCACCGCGTAGCTGACTCGGATCTTTAATTTGGCCGGAAACTGTTATCTGGACACAGGCCTTTTGCTGAATATCGGCTTGGTTGATCGAAACTCTCCCGGAAAGCCGATTGATGATATCGATATTTAATTTGAATTTGGCTATGACTGCCGCCACTTTAGAAAGTTGTGCGGCCGTCACCTGCCGACCCATCAGGGTAATGATTCGGCGTTCTTTGCCCCGTTGCGCAACCCAGTTTTCGTAAAGGCGTTCCTCGATCGGGGAAAAATGAATCTGAATGCCCAATTTATGAGCCTCAAATAAGAGATCTTTTAAAATCGAAGAGGATTTGAACTCAATCGGAATTTCAACCAAAATGCCCAACGACAAATAATCATGGATGACCGCCTGTCCGATATCCAGTATAAGGACATTGTATTTAGCCAAAACGCTTGTCAAACTGGCGGTCAGTCCGGGTTTATCTTTACCGGTGATATTGATCAGGACAATTTCTCTCATAATGACGTATCCTGGAATGCATTTTGTAGGATATGTATACGTCAAACAAAAAAAGGTACTATAAGCACAACCGAGATCGTGTTGCAATCTGAGTGATGGTTCATTTGCACCCTAATGCAGACGACCGGTCCGCAAGGTTACCGCTGTTTGAGAAAATCCAACACCACCTTCTGAAAAAAGACTGGCGCTTCGGCCGGGATGCTGTGACCGATCTCCGGCAACATCTTGTAATGTCCGTGGCAATTTTTGGCCAGTTGCCGGGCGTCCGATTGGCTGACAATCGGGTCATCGGCACCGGAGATGACCAGGGTCGGGTATTGAATTGAATGGACAAACGTTTCCGGCGATGGATAATCGGACATGGCCCTGAAATGGGCGATGAGCGCCTCTTTATTGTTTCGAACGATAATAGCCGCAACGATTTTATCGATAATTTCCTGGTTCTGATTTAAAAAACGCCTGCCAAAGACCAGCGGTAGCAGCGCCCATGCCATGGTCTCGAGATCCGCGCGTTGTAAAATTTGCAGCCATGCGTGGGCTATTTGCTTAACGTAAGCCTGTGAATCGTTGCCAATGCTGCACAGTACAAGCCGGCCGACCCAATCAGGTGCCGTCGCTGCCAGCTTCAGGGCAACATAAGCGCCATGGCTGATGCCTACCATATGGGCCTGGTGAACGTTCAGGTGCTCGAGCAGACAAGTCAAATCGCGGATATGGATCTCGGCTGAAATTTGTTGGTTCCCGATATCGCTTTTCCCCTGGGCCCGGGCGTCATAGCGCAGTACTCCGAAATGTTTGGCAAAAGCGGCTGCATGCAATTCCCAGTAAATGGTTGTCTGACAGGTGCCGTTGAGAAAAATCACCACCGGTTGGTCGGCCGTGAAATTATCGATGGTGTAGTAGAGTTTGCATTTGTCGGGGGTGGTAAAGTAAGGCAAGCAACTCTCCTAAAACCCTCATATTTTGTCCGATAGCTGCGTTGCGATTCAACTCAAAATGCTCACTTACTATCGTGTACGCTCCGCTTTTTCGTCGAATCGACGCCTTGCTCTCGAACAAAATCTAAGGGTTTAGATTTAATAAAATTATATCAGAAATAATATTCGAAAATGAATTGCTAAATCCAAACGGTTTCTGAGTTAAGTTTTAGTCCTTTACCTTAGGTAAACGCGTGGGACGCGGGCGGTAATGCCGGTGACGATTTCATAATTAATGGTATTAAGTGTTGCCGCCATTTCATCGACCGTCAGGGTTTCATTACCCTGTTGGCCGAACACAACCACTTCATCCCCCAATTGAGCGCTGGCAATATCGCCAACATCCAGCATGGTCAAATCCATGCACACGCGCCCGATGATGGGAACGCGTTGTCCGCCGACGAGCATTTGGCCGCGCGAGGATAGCAGACGGTTTAATCCGTCGGCATACCCAATTGGAACGGTCGCGATGGTTGTGGGGTGCCGGGTGCTATAGGTCGATCCGTAACTGACCTTAAAGCCGGCAGGCACTTTTTTGAGCTGAATAATCTGGGTCTTTAATGCCATGGCAGGTTTTAGTAATATTTTCTGCTGGTCAACCTCATCTGAGGGATACAACCCATAGATGGCGATGCCCGGTCGCACCAGGTCAAGATGGGAGCGGGGCATATCAATTAGCGCACCACTGTTGGCGGCGTGTGTCAACGCTGGACTCAATCCGGCTTTTTGCAAGCGGCTGAGGTAATTCAAAAACAGATCGAGTTGGTATTCAGCGGAGGTCTTATCGGCGCTGTCAGCAGATGCAAAATGCGTAAAGATGCCCTCAAGTTCCAGTCCGCTCAGTCCGGCAATATCCAGCGTTTCTGCAATCGTATCCGGATTGACTTTTTCCGTGCTGTTGGACTGGAAATTTTGCGGCAACAAGCCCAGCCGGCCCATGCCGGTATCGATTTTCAAGTGGATTTTTATTTTGGCCGCTAACGATACGGCTGCCTGGGACAATTGGTTGGCAAATGCAGCCGTGTAAACACTTTGGGTAAGGTCAAATTTTAATAGATCCTCAGCCTGCTGGGGACGGGAATAGCCAAAAACCAGAATCGGAACATCGATGCCGGCCTTGCGAAGTTGAATCCCTTCTTCAATGCGGGCCACGCCGAGAAAAGAGGCGCCATTTTGAAGCGCGCAGCGGGCGACTTCGACCGCACCATGACCGTAGCCATCCGCCTTGACGACCGCCATTAGGCGGGCAGCGGGCTGAGTGATACGACGCAATTCGTTGACGTTATGCGCAATGGCTTTTAGATCGATTTCGGCCCAAACCGAGGGAGCATCCAAATTTACACCTCGTTCTTTAAATTAACGCGTCTCTTCGCATCTGCCCGAGGTGAACGCAACGTCACTTCAGCGGCGTCTCGCTTCAAAATAAGCGGGCCGACAGCCTGGTAGAGCTCTTTGGCATGATATGAGCTGCGTACAAACGGACCGCTGGCAACCTCCGAAAAACCCATTTCGACGGCGGTTTGGCGCCATTGATCAAATTCTTCAGGGGTCACAAAACGCTTGACTGGCAAGTGCGCTTTGGAGGGCTGCAAATATTGACCCAATGTTAGCATACGACAACCCACGTCGACCAGGTCGTTCAAGGTCGAGCGGATTTCTGTCGAAGTTTCCCCCAGTCCCAGCATGAGGCCTGATTTGGTCGGTATTTTCGGGTTAAACGACCGCACGCGTTCGAGCAAGTGCAGCGATCGTTTATAGCGCGCTTGCGGTCGAACCAGCGTATACAGGCGGGGTACGGTTTCAATGTTATGATTGAGCACATCCGGTCGGGCATTGAGAACGGTTTGCAGCGCATCAGCGTCGCCTTGGAAATCGGGTATCAGCACTTCGATCAGCGCCGCGGGAATCTGCCGCCGGATTTCAATGATGGTTTCAGCAAAATGGGAAGCGCCTCCATCTGCTAAATCGTCGCGGGTAACTGAGGTGATGACCACATATTTGAGCGCCATTTGCCGGGCGGCGTCAGCGACCCGGGCCGGTTCATCCGGATCGGGCGGGCCTGTCGGGCCCTGAGCAACTGAACAAAATCGGCAGTTACGAGTACAGCGCGATCCCATAATCAAAAATGTCGCTGTTTGTTGCGAGTAACACTCCCAGATGTTCGGGCATTTGGCCTCTTGACACACGGTGTGCAAACGGTCCTTGTCGATCAGGTTCTTGACATGTTCATATGCCGGTCCGGTGGGCAATCGTTTTTTTAGCCAGCGCGGTTTTTTGGGGAGTTGCTGGGTCATTATTCCGTTCGTTTATAGTATTTAGTGTTTGGTGTATAGTGTTTGGAGTTTGGTGTTTAGTGTTTGGTGTTTAGTGTTTGGTGTATAGTGCGAATAACTGACCATAAGATCAAATACAAAACACTAAACACAAAATACTAAACACCGGCTTTTAATGTTGAGTGATCCAATATTGAAGCCAAATTATCCCGGGTGGTCTCAATCAATTTAATACCAAATACCACCTCAAATTGTTTTTTTAAAACCGTGCGCACCTGTTGCATTGAAATGGCTTGCTCACTTTCTTGCTGTATGCTGGTCATCTGCACATCCTGCAGGCCACAGGGCTGTATCCAGGTAAATGGTGTGAGATCCGTATGGATGTTGAGTGCTATGCCGTGGAAGCTGATGCCCCTGCGTATGGCAATACCGATGCTGCCCATTTTCTTCGGGCCTACCCAGATGCCCCGGTTGGCATCATTGCGTTCGGCGGCGATGCCCCAACTTTGAACCGTTTGCAGCATGACATCCTCTAGGCCGCTGACAAAGTCGACCACTTTAATTCTAGCAGTGTGTAAGTCCACAATCGGATAAACCACCAACTGGCCCGGCCCGTGATAGGTGATGTATCCACCGCGTTCGACCTGGATAATCGGGATGCCGGCTTTTTTGAGGAATGCATCCGATACCAGCATGCATTCCCGGCCGCCTCTGCGGCCCAAAGTGAAAACCGGTGGATGCTCCAGGAACAAAACGATATCGTTTGGCAAGATGTCCGCTCTGCGGGCCGTGAGGAGCTTTTCCTGCAGTGCCCAGGCTTCAAGGTAATCTATGCGCTTAAAATCAATGCTCAACCACGTTTCGGGGTCCGTTGTCTGTTGTCCGTAGTCCGTTGTTGCACGATCACCGATTGATGGCGAATGATCATTGTGGGCATCATTTTTTATAT
>JASFEV010000291.1:0-5547 GCA_050124655.1 Desulfobacterales bacterium | reverse complement strand
TTGCGGATTTGTCTCTCATCTCAATTTATAGTGGTTGTCAAAAAAACGTTCCGATTGCGGAACGCTTTTTTGCTACAACACTTATGCCGCCATCCTTTTTTTCGGAACATTAATATGACAAGCGGTATAACTTTCTTTGACATGTGATATTTACAGATTATTTTAATACGTAAATGTATCACGAATGCAAGCAGTTTACCCCTTTTATCGGAGAATCGAATGAAACGCATATCTTTATCAAAATTGGCTTTTCTTGTTATTACAGTCGCAAGTCTTTTACCTTTTTTCGATGCTGTCGCAGATGATAAAACCTGTGTGATTAAATCAGATATGGCCAAGGTCTACATCACCGTGTGGGATGACGATTCAGATGGAGATCGACAAGGTAAAATCTTTGAAGGTTGGCTTGAATCGGGTGAGCGCCAAACAATCAAAAGCCAGACGGGTTATATTGATTATAGTTATAAATTAGCTGATGATGATCGATCCTACGGCGATAATTTCAAAACTTGCTCTGGTGGTAATACTATTCGAGTGCCGTAGCCTATTATCATTATTTGATACCTCCAACATCTTTGTACATGGCACAAAGTACAGATCTCTTCTCACTATCTCATTGTCGATATAGGTTCAAACATCCCTCAAAAATTGGTTGCTGTGCGGACACAACATGTCGTAGTCCGCCATTTGTTTTCAGGATTGAAGATATGTCGATTAAAAAGCAGTACGCACAGAATATCAGCACGACTGAGACCGTTGTCTTGCCGACTGATGGCTTCATTATTTTGAAGCCGTCTCAAAAATAGTAGATCACGCTCAAGGGCAAGGCGAAAACCGATTCAAAAGTGGAGCATACACGTTAGTATTCGAACATTTTGAATCGGTTTTTAACACAGCCATTGAGCGTTAGATACATTTTTGAGATGCTTCTAGCTAACGCGCCGTACCGGCAGGTAAAGGCCTATCATCCCTGATATACGTGCTCTATAATATCAGCGATATCACAAGAAATACCATTTGCTTTCAGCAGTTGGATGATGCGCGGGATTTGATCTTTCTTCTCAACGGACAGTTCAATGTATCCTGCTTTTTTAAGCAGCGCGACGCCATTTTTTTCCAGCAATCGCACCGTTGCTCCTACATTTCCAACCCGCAGCCCCAAAACCGTAAAATCCTCCATGTAAAAAGTGGGAAGCAAGCTGTTTGGCAGACAAATCGTGGTGTTTGATTCATTAGACACAATTGGCATATGCGGCATTTCAAAATCCTTTCGTAGAGCCGGCAATGGGATCACATGAATGAAGTGGATAATTGTACAATGCGGGTGTGGTCATTACAATCTCGCGCTCAAAGAAAAGTCGCTTAAGATAGATGAGTCTATTAATGTCCTGCTCGAACAAATCCCGATTCACGCCGTAGATATTGGCGCGCGAGCGCAAAATAATATCGATAAAACAATCAAGAAATAGGCTTGCATCTTTGCTTGACAAATCGGTAAACTTCCATTCATGCAATAATGCATCCCTAAAAAAATCTGTTCCGCTTTGCAGCGCGATTCCGAAATCTCCCTTCAATGATTCTGGAGGCAGGGGATCTTTGCGGGGGGCATTTATAAATAGGAGCAGACATGCCCAGGAGAGCAAAAAGAAATCCTGCATGAACGCTTGCGGGAATGATGGTGCTTTTTGATAAAAATCCAGATCTATTCCCTTTATCTGACCGCGGCAATTGATCATGACGTTCCCTGTTTTGACGTCATTAATGGAATATCCCAGGCTATGAACTTTCTCTACCCACAAAAGCATGCTCACTATTACATCGATGGTTTCATTAAGTGTCAACGGTCTTGTAAAACGGTGATTTTTTCGCTTTGACCGCTGACCGATAGGCTTTAAAAACTTCTGTTTAAGTTTTTGAAGCGTGTTTTCTTCGCCAAAAATAGCCGGGCGACTAGTGGGTTCTGTTCCTCCAATCCCCAGGAGCTCATCCAAGGTTTCGCCTTCAGCAACCAATTGTAAAACGTGGTATGTGTACTTTTTCGATAACAGACCAGCGTCATAAATGCTGATCACGTGAGGAGAGTTGCTCAAAGCGTGTGATAATTGCAGCATGACATCTTCAACCTGTATGGCTTCCTTCTTCCTCTTTTTGTATATGCGGTCGACCTTCACTGCTACTCTTCCCGGCCAACTTGGATTTATTAAATTTACGGCCTCATACACGCGACCAAATTCTCCGATACCTAACTGACAGACAATGACCAGCCCAATCTTTCTAAATTTGTCTGCTACTTTATTCCACGCGGAAAGATCTTCTTCGTCCTCGATTCCATAGCGCCCGACTTTGGGCGATGGTGTTACCGGACCTTTCTTTTTCCATGTAATTTCCATGGGCCGATAGGCCTCGGGTAATCCGGACATAATTTCTGATAAAGAAGGCCTGAGGTATTCATCATCAAGGTATCCTCTGATAATCACCTTGGCAGAAGCGACCAGGTCATCAAATTTTAACAATTTTATCTTCTCGTGCTTGTTCAGCATATCTTCGCCGATAAGACGGTGTAATTGATTCAGCATTTTAAAAAACGGCTGGCTAAAAATCTCATCTTTCGATACCTCTATTCCGTTTTGAAGCAGTCTTTTTAAAAAAAAATGAATATATGCTTTACCGGCTTTATTGGGCACAAGAAAACCGCCCTGTCTTTTATTTTTAAAGAAGATATTTCGCATGGCGACACAATCACACCACACCTGATGGATTTCTTCAAAAAATCTATCCCTTGGCAAATTACTATGTCCAAGTTCATGCAGCAAGGGTTTGATTAGACCCCATAGAATCCCTAAGCGTTCATCCTCTCCGCCATCAGAGATCTTTTCATATGCTTTGGCGACATTACGGACAAGATCACTATTTAAAACAATTGATACGTCTTTAATATTGAGATTGTCATCCAGGAAAATTTCTCTTGTTGAATCGGCCGGCAGATGATGACTGCACTTTATTTGGATGGGAACAATTGTATTCGCACTATTGGCAAAAACCTCTCTGGCGATAATGCCTGCGGTCGTTTCGTATTCCTTTAATTTCTTTAAAAATAAGCTAAATCCGTCATTTAAAAAATTGACTAGTGTCTCTGAATTTGAATTCTTATGTAAAGCACTGAATTCAAATCCGTCTCTTTCCGAGATGGGGATTACGCTCAGCAAAGTTTCTGGCTCATAGCGTTGGGCAAGCGATAACGCAAGATAATTTTGCCAGGAAGTCCGCTCACCATCAAACACGACGGAGTTATCAGAATATTTTTGTGGACTCGTAAATGTATGGAAAGAATGTTCTTCTGAGCACATAAACGTTCATCCCTATGAAGACCCATCACACCTTATTGGCTTACGCTGACTATATATCGTTGCCCCATGTTGAGCCGGCACGAAACAATGGCTAACGGTCTAAATTCAATTTTGTGATTAAATGCACGACTGAAAAACGCCCACGCCAGCAAGTGCGCATACCTTAGTCCCCCAGGGCCTTTTTCAGATCATCAGTCAGTATTTCCACCGGTTCGATGCCCACCGACAGCCGCACCAGACTTTCGCTGATGCCGGCTTTGGAACGATCCTGCGGGCTCAGTGCGGCGTGGGTATTGGTGATCGGCTGATTGGCCAGGCTGGTAACACCCCCCAGGCTGGTGGCCAGCTTAATGCGGCTGAGTCGGTCCATAAACGCCTTGGTTTGATCAAAATCGCCGTCAATCTCAAAGCTGAGCATGCCGCCAAATCCCATGAGCTGTTTTTGGGCCACAGCGTGATCGGGATGGGATGTTAAGCCCGGATAGTAGACGGTTTTGACTTTGGCATGGGTTTCTAAAAATTCGGCGATGCGCAGGGCGTTTGTATTTTGCTGCTGAACACGCAGATCAAGCGTTTTTAATCCGCGCAAGGCCAAAAAAGCGCTCATGGGGTCCATGACACCGCCCAAAATTTTGCGAAAAGTCCAAAGGTTGTTAAAATGCGGCTGGTTGCAGCACAAAAACCCGGCGGTGATATCGTGATGGCCGCCGATATATTTGGTGGCACTGTGAATAGCGATATCGACCTGCAGGTCCAGCGGTCTTTGATTAACCGGAGAGGCAAAGGTTGAATCCAGCATCACGATAGCCCCTTTTTTATGCGCGGCCCGAGCCAGCGGGGCCACATCCACGATTCGCAACAACGGATTGGTGGGGCATTCAAGGTAAAGGATATCGACACCGCTTTCAATCTCCTGCAGCAGCTGCTCGGTATCCCAGCAGTCTGCAAAAACCGTCTCGACATGTAATTTGGGCAAAACATCGTTTAAAAACTCAAAGGTGGCGCCATATAGCTGCCGGGTGGCGACAATGCGGCTGCCGGACTTGACATGCGCCGCCAGCGCAGTGGTAATGGCCGCCATTCCCGAGCCAAATCCCAGGGCCTTGTCATAGCCTTCCAGAGCCGCCAGTTCATTTTCGACTTCGACTACCGAGGGATTGTCCCAGCGCGAATACAAGTAGCCGCTGCGGTTTTGCACCACATCGATCAAATCGTCGGATTGCTCAAATTTGTACGTGGCCGTCAAATGTACCGGATATATTACGGGTTTGCCTTTCACCGATTGACTCCTTTCTATAAGTGGCTTCAAAACCCCATCTCAGGCCCAATGGCTGCGTTGTCCCACGCATGGAAATGCTCACGTACTAACGTGTACGCTCCGCTTCCAATGCGCGAGACGCTTTGCCTTTGAACCCGACCTGGAGTATTGAAACCACTTCTAACCAAACATTTGTGCATTGCGAGTTAAGTGAATTTAATTTCCTTTTAAAGTCTTATTTCAAGAAATCACATTAGTATAGATAGGCACAAATATAAACAAGAAAACCCGGAATCAGCATTTGATTCCGGGTTTTTGAAGAAAAATTCGGCGGCGTCCTACTCTCCCACCCAGCTTCCCGGGCAGTACCATCGGCGCTGAAGAGCTTAACTTCCGTGTTCGGGATGGGAACGGGTGTTGCCTCTTCGCTATTGCCACCGAAAAATGAGTATTCGTGTTTGGTGTTTGGTATTTAGTGTTCGGTGTTTGGTATTTCGTATTTGGATACAAGCATTGACGCTGACATAGTGCGATTGTGCCTATTATTTTGTAGCCAAGCCGCACGACCGATTAGTACCAGTAAGCTAAATGTGTCACCACACTTGCACACCTGGCCTATCAACCTCGTCGTCTTCGAGGGGTCTTCAGTTTCCCCTGTTGCCAGGGGAAAGGGATATCTTATCTTGGGGTGGGCTTCCCGCTTAGATGCTTTCAGCGGTTATCCTTTCCGAACATAGCTACCCAGCAATGCCGCTGGCGCGACAACTGGAGCACCATAGGTTCGTCCATCCCGGTCCTCTCGTACTAGGGACAGCTCCCCTCAAATATCCTGCGCCCACGAAAGATAGGGACCAAACTGTCTCACGACGTTTTAAACCCAGCTCACGTACCACTTTAATTGGCGAACAGCCAAACCCTTGGGACCTGCTCCAGCCCCAGGAT
>JASFEV010000290.1:0-5580 GCA_050124655.1 Desulfobacterales bacterium | reverse complement strand
GGGCTCGGTCAACGCATACGAAAAAATCATATCTCCACTGGCTGCCGGAGACAGATATTTGCGCTTCTGATCCTCCGTGCCGAATAACACAATTCCTTTAATGCCAATCGAAAGATGTGCCAAAGCTAGAATCCCCAGGGACATATTTTGACTGGCCAGCGTTTCGACGACATGCAGATACTGGTTCAGGCTCAGACCGACACCACCGTATTCACGGGGAATCGTGAGGCCGAAAAAATTATTGCGGCCCAGCTTCTCCATTAAATCAGCAGGTACCATTCCCTGCTCTTCCAGCTGGGATGCCGGGTATTGCGAATTTACGTCAAGAAATTTTTGTATAATATCTCGAGTGGTTTCGGTAGCCTCAAAGTCCTTGAAACCATCAAACGCTTCGGGATCCAAGCGTCCAAAATAGGTATTGGTCAGAAAATTTTCGTAATCCATCTGTAACTTCCTCGATTCAGGCAACAGTCACTGCGTTTGATTCCTATCGGGCCATGATTTGATTGAAACCTTGAACGATCATATAGTATATATTAATCACTTCGTATATGCGGTCAAATTCGGCTGCGCTGATGATCCAATACGGCAAAGGCCAGTTCGCGAAAGGAAAAGTACTGATGGCAAATGAAAAAGGCAATCTGGAAGTGAAACACTTCGTATCTCAATCGGGACAAAACCAATATCTTTTGATCAGTGACAGTAAAGCCGCTACGATTGATGTCTCCGAGGCAATCGAAAGCGTTATTCACCTAATCGAAGAAAAGGATTTGAGCTTAAAGTACGTGCTGGTCACCCATGCCCATCAATCCCATGTGCAAGCGTTACCACGCCTCAAACAAAAATTTGATACTAACTTTTGTCTGCACGAATATGAATACCAACACCTTAAGCAAACAGACGTCGACACTGAGCCAGACCAAATTCTGAATGACAACGACATCCTCAAACTGGGAACGGTAGACATACGGGTATTGCTGACCGCCGGCCATACAAAAGGCTCTGTCTGCTATTGGATCAAGGAGGCCGACGCCCTGTTCAGCGGCAGCACCCTGCTAAAAAAGAGTTATGGCCGCATCTGGGGCCCCAGCAGCATGTCGCTGATGCACTTTAGCCTGAAGCGCCTCGGTTCTATTATCCCAGCCAAAACAACGATTTATACGGGTAGCGGTGAGTTGACCAAAATGGCAAATGAAGGCTGGATACACTGTATGCGCTCAGCTTAAGCAATAGCATAATGAGCGTTGGGTTGGTTGAACAACCTCGGCAACTAAAAGGGATTAACCCTGTTGCACCTGAGATATGATTTTCCAAGCCTCTTCAGCGCTTTCAACATACTGGAAAAGATCTAGATCCTTGGGTGAAATGGTACCCTCCTCTATAAGGGCATCAAAGTTGATGACTCGCTGCCAAAATGCCTTGCCAAACAACAAAATCGGTATGGACGTGACTTTTTGGGTTTGAATCAACGTCAGCGTCTCAAAAAGCTCATCCAAGGTTCCGAAACCGCCAGGGAAAACCACCAGTGCCCGGGCGCGCATCAGAAGATGCATTTTGCGTATCGCAAAATAGTGAAACTGAAAGCACAATTCAGGGGTAATATACGGATTGGGAGCCTGTTCAAAGGGCAGTACGATGTTCATGCCGATGCTGGGAATGCCGGCTTCGTGCGCGCCACGGTTGGCGGCCTCCATGATGCCGGGCCCGCCGCCGGTTATCACCACCATCTTATCTTTGCCGGTATGGTTGGAAATAAGACCGCCGAGCTTGCGAGCTTCATCGTAATATTGGCTGTTGGCCAGAGCGCGCCGTGCGATATCAAGTTTTCGCCTGAGCGCGTCGTCGGTCTTATTTTTACGGTACTCGGTTTCAGCGGAAACCAGTTGGGCTTTGGCTGTTTCAGGGTCCAGTATGCGCGCACTGCCAAAGATGACCACCGTTGATTCGATATGGTTTTCCTGCAAAATCAGTTCAGGCTTCAACAACTCCAGCTGTAAACGCACTGGACGTAGCTCATCCCGCAAAATAAAGTCGTCATCCTGATATGCCAGTTTATAGGAAGCTGAAAGGCATTGTGGCGATTCAACATGCAGAAGTGCTGATTTGGCGGCATCCAGGGCTGAAATAAACAAACGGGACTTCACGTTCGGCTTTTGAGAAGACATCGATGATACTCCTTAATGTGAAAACGCTGGTTTTGAATTCCAACCAGAGCCTATATTGTGACCACAGAGCACGCAGCGCCCACAGCGTAACTGGTAAAAAAACCGATAATTTAATTTATCTTAAATCCAACTCAGTATACTCTGTGGTGAAAGAAAGAGGCGAAAATGATAATTGTCAAGACCGCTGTTTAATATACGATTACTGGAAAAGCAACCCTCCAAAACATAATGACGCCGTCTGACCGCACAATGGTAATGCGGGACAGATGCATTGATTGCTGAAAGGAAGAAAATCACCACATTCAGGAATTGCATAAACTGGTGAATCGTGATGCAGCTGAGGAAAAGATTAGATCTGATTTGGGTTGATCTGAAGTGCCGGCTTCTTGACTTTAGAGCTTCCACGCTTCCCAGCCGCTAAGAAGATCATGGATTAACCGGCAAACGGGCGACGGGCTCGACCGGCACAACCAAAAATGCCGCCTGCGCGAAGCGGCATTTTCAACCGACGATATCCAGGAGGGAACCCAGCATTTCGTCGTGGGTTTCCAGCGTTTTGAGGTTGGCCTGATAGGTGCGTTTGGTAAGCATTAAATCCGGAATTTCTTCCGTCAGGTCAACATTAGAGGTCTCCTTTTCGACTTTCTTGCCGTCTTCGATAACGTTATAACGAAGGCCTGGGCTTTTATCTTTGCTTATTTCCACCCGAACACCACCATTCTGATCTTCATTCAATGTGGTGCGTTTCCGCTTGAATCCATCCGTATTAACATTGGCAATGTTGTCAGCCGTCACCCCAAGTTTGGTGATAAAAGCTCTAAGAGCCGATACGGTCCCGTTTAATGCTGAAATCATTTACCCCCCCAAAAGCTGCAAAAATGGATTAACGCCCTAAAAAATGAAAACTTCCCTAAATGCCGTTATTCTAACCGGAACATACTCCATCATAAATAGTTGTGAGAGCCCGAATAAGAAGATGCACGTACATCTGGGAAGTTTCAAACGAAATTAATTTTGGCATTTGTAGGTACAATATTCGTGCCAAACTTGGCTGTGTAAATTTTTATAATTATTTCAATTGATTATTGATCGGCTAAAGGCAACAGCTTGAAAAAAATGACAATTATCGTCAATGTTTTTGCCCTAAAATGTCAATCAGCAGGCAGCGCCCTTGCCTGGTGTTCCGTATCAGAAATAGTGTATAAAACCGGCGCGCGTTGTTCGGTTATGTCATTTTCTGAAAGGCGCTATAAATTCCAAAGTGCCGGTGCCCCGAACGATATGGTAAATTATTTCGGTAACCCAACACGAGGTCATCAATCCGGCAAATAGTTTGGTTTGCGGCAGAAATTGCCGAGTATCAAATGGGGTGAGCGCTCAATATTGACGGAGATTCGCGTCTGCGGCATTCTTAGTATTTTGTGTCATCAAGGTGTCCAAATGGAGTGATTTGGAACGATAATGAAGCTACTGGAGGGGTGTTTGTCGGCAAGCTTACCTGAAAACAAAAGGAGGGGCGTCATCATCCATGGTGACATGTTTTTTCTTGCGGTTGGGTGTTTTGGCATCTTTTTTCGGCTGGGGTTGGCCACGGCCGGCGAACAACCCTGATAAGGTATACATAGTGATGCGGAAAGACACGCGCACTAGCTGTAAAACCAAATAAAACAGGCCCATACCGAATGCAACCTGAATAAATACCGGTTGGGTGGATGTCCAATGGCTAAATGTCTTCCAAGCATCGACCAGCCAGTTTAGGGTAAGGTCCATATTTTCATTCTTTCCGGTCTCGTTTTCTGATATCCTCGTCCTGTTACATTGTCAAGCAAACAATCGACGCCCCAAGCGGTCAAAAATTTGACAGCTTCCACCTGTTTCCCACCGATCCAATTCAGACACCCGAGCTTGTTGATTACGAGCCCTTTCATAACGAGACATTCTCTGGGATATTGAATTGGCATGAAAGTTGAATATACATTTATCAGCTTGCATGTGAGTTTGGAAAGCCATGCGGCGTCCGTCCCCAAGCCTCAAATCCTGCGGGACGCTCCTCCTTTCAATGCCCCCGGGGCTTAGCTCACCCCGGGGGCTGCATCGGATTCGTAATAAGATGAAAGCAAAAGACCCGTTGGGTGAAAGGTTGAATTAATAATGATTTGCGTCGTAGAATATGGCAAACACATCGGGACCCTCCGAAACCTCTTTTCCGACAAACAGCAGGCCCTTGCTTTTGCGCAGCGAATTATTGCTTTATCTGACGGCGAGTATCGCAGCGTGGGACCGCACCAATGGTACTGTCAGGAAAAAAAAGAGTTTGTCAAAATTGAAGCCCTGCGAAATTAAGATCCGATCTGAGTCAGCATGGTAAAGCATGATTAAAGATTCAGGGTAAAGTTTTAAAAAAAAATACCGATAATTAAAGTAACAGTGTGCAGGCGGGCACGCTGTTTGATATAATTCCTTAGGGAGGGGGCGGTTCATAGTGAACCGCCCCTATTTTTTTGGTGATTTCATGCTGCTTTGCCGAAAGCGGGCTCAGGCCATTGAACACTCATCAGCCTCATCAATCCTTTCAAGCGGTTGACCCTATCAAATTCAAGCCCTATTATAATCATCTGGATTTAACAAAGATAGACAACCATTTTAAACCTTCAACACCGCAAGCCAGTGCCCATGCGATTACTTAAATGGATCGCCATCATCAGTTTTTGGATATGCCCGCCGACCATGGTCGCATTTAGCGGAATAATGGATGAAGCAGCTGCTAGCGAGGTGCCGCGCATTTCCATTGAACAGGCGAAACAGATCCATGATAACCCGGAGGTGGTTTTCATAGATGTCCGCTCGGCCAAATCATGGTGGCGCAGTGCTACCAAAATAACCCATGCCGTCCGCGAAAATCCCAGTGCCGTGCAGCAATGGGCGTCGAAATATACCAAAGATCAGACGCTGATCTTTTATTGTGCCTGACGAAATGAAAGAACAAGTGCCCGGGCGGCTCGTCATTTCATTGAAAACGGATACCTGAAGGTTTACGCCCTCAAAGGCGGCTGGTCCGCCTGGAATAAAGCCGGATATCCCATTGAAAAAAAATAAAATCGCATAAATATTTGGCCTTGCAAAGTAAACAACCAGGATTTATGGTTTTTACGACTATCATTGATACATTGCTGCGTCTGGTGGCTAACGAGAGAAAACATTATGAGTGGTTTGGATAATCTGATTGCCTATATTGATAACGGCGGCACCCGCTCCGGTTCGGAGCGGCGGCGCTCCTCCAAAATGCCGCATCGGCCCGACAGAAGGACACAATACGATCGCAGAAGCGGTGCCGATCGTAGAAAAAGCTCTAATGAAAAAAGAAAGGCGGGCAAAGAAAAACGCACGATATTCTATCAATAAAGACTTTATTGGA
>JASFEV010000289.1:0-5608 GCA_050124655.1 Desulfobacterales bacterium | reverse complement strand
GGAGCTGGCATGCACCATAGTGTACAGGTTATACGGCCAGTCTGCGCTGGGATTGCGCCGGTAACAGTGAGACACTTGATGAAAAGATGCCATTTTCTGTCCGACCTTTTGAATGCGATCTTCATCAACCTTCCAGGCTATCATTGCATTGGCGCTAAATCCAGCGCGTTGATGCCGCAGCGTTGCCCCGAAGCGCCGGATAACGCCGCGCTGGTTGAGGTCTTTTAAGCGATCGAGCAGCTCTTCTTCGGTGATACCGATCTCCTCAGCAATTTTTAAATACGGGCGCTCGGCAATTTCCATATCTTCCTGAATCGAGGCAATAATCTTCTTTTCTATTTCAGATAACATGATCGGAATTTAATAATCTGATTGGAGAAATGTCAAGGCTCATGAATTATAACGCCGCCCTCGGGAAAAATACGGGCATTCTAACCCAGTTTTAGAATTTTTCTGGGAACAACCGCCTAATGTCTTCTGGCGTTGCCTTGCAGATACCCCTTTCGGTTATGAAACCGGTGACCAGCCTTGACGGTGTCACATCAAATGCATAATTGGCGGCAGCGCTTTCAGCCGGGCAAATGAGCACGCGTTCGCTTTTGTCATTTGCCAGTCCTTCGATATAGCGGATTTCATCCGGGTCCCGCTCTTCGATGGGGATCTCTTTGATGCCGTCTGTGAGATTCCAGTCAAATGTGCTGGAGGGCAGCGCTACGTAAAAGGGAACATCATTGTCTTTGGCAGCCAGTGCTTTTAAATAGGTTCCGATTTTGTTGGCGACATCTCCGGTGGCGGTGGTGCGGTCGGTTCCGACGATAACAATATCCACTTTTCCCTGCTGCATGAGATAACCGCCGGCATTGTCGGTGATAATGGTGTGTTTAACACCATGTTTGCCCAACTCCCAGGCGGTCAGGCGGTTACCCTGGTTGAGCGGACGGGTTTCATCCACCCAGACATGCAGGTCGATACCCCGGTCAAATGCCGCATAAATCGGGGCGGTGGCAGTGCCATGCTCGATACAGGCCAACCAGCCGGCATTGCAGTGCGTCAGCACATTGACCGTCCGGCCCTGCTTGCGCCGGCTGATTGCATCGATCAATGGTAGACCGTGTTCGCCGATTTTTTTGCAGCGCTCCACTTCCTGCTCGGTGATCAAAGCGGCCTGATTTCTGGCGGTGGCAATGCGCTTATCGGCCTGCTTTTCTTTCAATACCTCCTGCAGGACCCTGTCTACCGCCCAGGCCAGGTTGACCGCTGTGGGCCGGGCTGATTTGAGGCGGTCGCACTCGTTATGCAGATAGCTGTCTTCAATCGGTTCGCGGGGGGAATTCAAAATAGCCAGGTAAACGCCGTAAGCGCCGGTGGCGCCGATCAAGGGCGCACCCCGTACCGCCATGTCTCTGATGGCTGTGATGGCATCATCAACAGTTTTTAGATCGAGCAACACCAATTCGTGCGGCAGTCGCCGCTGGTCGATGATTTTAACCGAGTTTTCTTCGGGGCTTAGCCAGATTGTCCTGAGATCTTTTCCGTCTACTTTCATCAATATTCTTCTTTGGATTCAGAGGTTCGAGGTTCAAGGCTTCTGGTTTACTGATTTCTGGTTATCGTACTATGGCTCCTGGCATCTGGCTCCTGGCTTCTGGCCAGCAGCGAGAAGCAAGAAGCCAGTGGCAAATAGTGCTGACTCTCGAAAACCTGATAACAACTGCCTAAAAGCCCGTGACAGCATGTAGCTGGAAAATTACATTTTCGCTAATGCAAAATCAGTCTGAACTTCGCCCAGTAGAACATGACGCCTGAAAACCTGTCGCATTCTGTTGGCATCCATCAGCTGATAGACAATGGGCTCATCGCCTTTGACCTCTACAGTGACATTGGGCTCACTGCTGCACATTCCCATGCAGCCGGAAGCGACCACTCGGATATCGCTTCGGTTTGCTTCCGCCATTTCTTCCATCAGGGCATTCATGACATCGCGGGCTCCGGCCGCAATTCCGCACGTTCCCATGTGTACCGTAATTTTAATACTTGCGGGGCCATCTCTTAGCGAGTTTAACCTGGATGTTTCATCTTTAATTTTTTTTAGATCCTCAATGGTCAACTTTGCCATCTTTGCCTCCCTTGAGTCAGGTTGAATCCTTATGTGAGGTCAGCTCTTCTAGCGATGATCGGATCGACTCGGTTAAGTGGTGGATGACCACCGGATCAGACAATGAAAAATCATCCATTTGTGCACGGATTTCACGTGTATCGAAGCTAAATTCCCCGCCGTCGATTCGATGCATATAGACAAAATCGATGCCCGGATTTCCGATGATGAGGGTTGTGATGGTAGCGGCCATATCACCCAGTGGCGCGCGGTCGATATGGCCGTGCCGAAAGGTTGCCTCAATCTCGGTACCTTTGCCGGGCGACGTGTCGACCCGCAATGTCCCTTCACAACGCTCGGCAGCGGCGGCTAAAAGCGAAAGTCCCAGGCCGACTCTGCGCGTGGTACGGGATGTTATAAAGGGATCGTTGATATTTTGCAATTTTTCAAGCGGCATACCGCGACCGTTATCGCGAATTGCGATTTTGAGTTGATCGGCTTTGGTGTCTTCTTCAACTTTGATCCAGATGCAATTGCCGCCGGCGGTAATTCCATTTTCAACGACATCTAAAATATGTAGTGATAGTTCACGCATTTAATTGACGATGCGGCGCCCATCCTTACCCGCCAATGCCAGGATGAGCTCATCCAAGGAGGGCGCTGCCAATAAAAATTCAGTCCACACCTTGCCGATGTCATGCAAAAAATGGGCATCTGAAGACGTCACGCAAGGATAATTCTCGATGCCCGGGACCTCGGCCCGTGCCTTTTCAAGGGGCACGCGGTAGGATACCTCGACCGCATCCAGGTGCAGATCAGCAGGGATAAACCCGAGCTGGGCGATCAAGCTATAAGATGGGCGATCAACATGTGAGCTGATACAGATACCGCCGAGTTGATGGACCTTTGCAACAATATCATTGAGGCTTAGCCCGGTGGCACCGATTAACAAACGGGGGTTTTCTCCCAGGACCTTATCATGTTCGTCTGCGATTACCTGATGACCGAATACATCTGGCTGGTTTTTACCATTGAGATTCGCGTAAATCAATTCCTGCATTTTCAAAGCATCTTCGATGCCCCTAAAGAGGGTGACCAGATGCACTTCCTCCTTGGAGCAGACTTCCATGCCCGGCAGAACGGCAACCCCCTGCCGATCACCTTCCCGTATCGTCGCGGCGACATTCTCAGCCGTATTGTGATCACAGATGGCGATCAAACCCAGTTGCCGCTCAATGCTTTTTTGAACAACTTTTTTGGGACTCATATCCCAGTCGCTACAGGGTGACAGGCAGGAGTGAATGTGGAGATCGGCTTTAATTTTTTTTAACAACAGTTGAATTCCTCATGCAGGGTTTCCGATCCCGGCACCGAAAAGCCGGCCGGCGATGCGGAAGGATGAATCCGGCCACTGTAAAATTGGGATTCCCTCCTGGTCCGCTTTTTGGATGGTTTCCGCATCCGGTGTTTGACCGCCGGTTATGATAATGGCGGCCATCTCACGCAGCACGGCCACAGCCACAATATTCTGATGCCCCTGAACAGTCAACCAGGCACACCCGGCCGGAGCGTTTCCCATTACTTCGCTTAAAAGATCGCCGCAGTATCCCTCGGTGATTTCGCGGTCAAGTCCCTTTTTGCCGCCGGCGACTTGAAGCTTGAATTTTTCCACCAGATCTTTGACCCTCATTTATAGCCGTATCCTTTCCAGCCGGATTGTCCATATCAAACAGGATAGCGTTTTGGCTTCATTTATCCACGATATTCACGCAATCATTTAATTTAGCTTCACCGCGTACCACATCCTCGGCAAATGTGCGGCAGTCCGGGGCGCCGCATGCGGTACAATCGGTCCCTTTGATCAGTTGCAACACCTTTTCGATTTTTTGCATGGTTTCAATGGAAAGTGCCTTTTTACGGGCGCCGAACAGCGTTGTCAGTTTGGATGGGTCTTTATCGGTCTGAAACTCTCCCTTTTCATACATACGTAAAATATTTTCACGGTGCAGGCGTCTGCCGAGACCGAATCGTTTAACCATTTTTTGGACGGCACTTTTGGCCAGATACTTATCCGTGGCGTTCAGCACGCCGCCCAGACAACCCTCGCGGCAGGTTCGAAATTCGATATATTCGATATCCTGAAACAGCCCCAGTTCAATCTTTTCAAGATACTGTATGGTCTCGTCCATGCCCGAAACTGCTAAAGATCGGTCAATATCCATGTCGGCGATTTCACCACCGGACATGGCCCACAAAGATGCATTGCCAGTGGCACAGGTTTCGTATTCGAAGCGGGTTTGATAAAAGGGAATGGCATCGGCAGACCTTATTTGATCTACATGTTTAATCAACTGCGGATAGATATCATTGATTCCCAGGGCAATCTCAGGGGGGTCGGGTTGTTTATCAGCAGGCAGGCATGCGGGATCTTTTTTGGTCGGGCAGGGATTGATATAGTATAAAACAACCTTCTGGTCTCTGGCCAGATACTCGGGAATAAGTCGTCGTTTGACCTCGCGGGCCATCAGCGCCACCGGCCTTAATACCGGCAATACATTGGGCAACAGGTTTGGGAATTTAAAGGCGATCAACCGTACGACGACCGGACAAATCGGCGAAATCAGTGGCCAGGGGGCCTGGCCGGAGGCTCGGTTACGGCTGATGAATTCTTCGGCGGCATATTGAAACATTTCAAGAAAATAGGACATATCGATGGTATGCTGAAACCCCATTTGACGGAGGCCCAGCAGGACATCTTTGGGCATGACACCGGGAAACTGCGCGTAAAGCACCGGTGATACCAGCGCAATGGCGATGTGATCGTCGTTGAGCACTTCAGGCCCTTCGGTTGCTGCGCTGACGGCGCGCTCGCGGCAGACACGAATACATTGCCCACAACCGATGCATTGCTCAACGATCCGGACAGCTTTTTTGGTTTTGATCCGGATGGCCTTGGTGGGACAGACCGGCAGGCATGTGCCGCGGCCGGCACAGAGCTCTTTTTCGAAACGCACGAAGCAAGTTGAGGTCAGTTTCTTGCTCAATCTGTTTCTCCTTTCTCAGGGATCATAAAAAGCATTCGAACCACAGTGCCGTTGTTTTTTAGGGATTCGATGTGAATGTGGTCTGAATTTTTTTTCATGTTCGGCAACCCCATGCCGGCCCCGAAGCCCATCTCACGATGGTCATCATTGGCCGTCGAATATCCGGCCTGCATGGCCAGCTCAATGGCCTCGATACCCGGGCCATCATCGCTTATTTCTAAAGTCAGCTTTTCATCGTCCAGTTCGATGCTCAGGGTGCCGTCACCGCCATGCATCACCACATTCATTTCGCCTTCATAACCGCAGATTGCCACCCGTCGAATTAAGCGTGGATCAAAATCCATGGATTTGAGAAGGTTTTGAATATTAATGGAAGCTTCACCGGCCCGGATGAAATCCCTGGCTTTGATGTGATAGCTTTTAGTTAGTCGGGGCATGGGGCTAACATTTTCGGATCGTTCAGTTACTC
>JASFEV010000288.1:0-5619 GCA_050124655.1 Desulfobacterales bacterium | reverse complement strand
AGCCTCCCAATCAAACGGTGGTCCATGAAGAACAAAAATTTCGGCAATGTGAACCGGCCCCCCGAGGTGAATGGGAATACGCTCAGCCCGGGGTGAACAATTAATGCTTAGCTCTTCAAAAATATCTTTCGCTGTTAAGGCTTGATGGATCCGATTGATGACCACCCCCATAGCGCCTTCGGCGTTGTGTTCACACATACAAGTAACCGTCTGGTGAAAATTGGGATCCAATAGGCCCGGCATGGCCATCAGAAATTGTCCTTTTAAAAATCCCTGATTTCCCGAATCTTCCATGTTTTCCTCTCCATTACCATCCCAAATGCGCTGCGGCGGATCAACGTGATTTGCAGATGCTTTCCGTCAAGCATCAAAAATGCTGTCAGCTGGCAAATGCCACCCATGTTTATGATATCAACGCAAGCAAGAATAATGACGACATCCTAAAAAGTGCTAACGCGCAGCAATCACATAAGGCTTGCCGGGTTTCTCACCAAGCAACTCATATACTTTCATGTCGCCGAGTTCCTCAGCAAGATCAGTCGATGTTTTTATTTCACCGACATGCGGGCGTGTTCGTGCCGCCCGCAACGTGTTTTCACTGATTAGAATACCATTTGGAAATGATTTCGTTAGATTCTGTAATCTGAAGACTATATTAACGGGATCACCGATGACAGTGTAGTCCATTTTTTGCTCAAAGCCGATATTACCAACCACGACCTCACCCGTATGAATGCTGATGCCCATTTTGACAATAGTATCGTATTTGCGCTTTAAATATCGATTAACCGCATCGAGGGATTTTTTCATCTCAAAGCCTGCAGCAATGGCATTATCAGCGTCCTTGGTACTGGACACCGGTGCACCAAAGAGCGCTAAAAATCCATCTCCTAAATATTTATCGACAATGCCGGAGTGTTTGAAGACCACCCCGCCCATGACCGAAAAAAAGCTATTGAGGAGCGAAACCGTTTTCTGGGAGCCAATTTTGCGGGAAAGATCCGAAAATCCGCGAATGTCAATATTGAGCAACGTCACTGTTTTTAGCTCTTCTACCACCGGCTTGTCATTTTCAGAATCATAAATGATTTTATCCAGAACCTCTTTGGGAACAAACTTCTGAAACATATGCCGGATATCGCGTTCTTGCTCAGCCATGCTAACTGTTTCTTTGTAAAGACGGGCGTTTTCTAAAGCAATGCAGACAGAGGTTGCAATGGATTGCAAAAGATCCTTGTCATCCGTATCGAACTCCCCGTTTATCTTGTTAAGAACTTCGATAACACCGATAACCTTTCCCTGGGATACCATGGGCACGCATAAAGCCGACTGGGTCTTAAATCCGGTGGACTCATCTACCATTGGGAAAAAATGGGGCGATTTTTCAATATCATTGACCAGGATTGATTTGCCTCTGGCGGCCACATAACCCGCAATCCCCTGCCCGATTTTGAGGCGGAATTTTTTCATGGATTTGATCTTGATATTAAATGCAACGGCAATTTCGAGTTCATCGCCTTCTAAAAAAAGCAAAGAGCCCGCTTCGACATTCATCACTTCGCGGACCATATCCATTGTGTATTTTAATACTTTGCTAATATCAAATGTGGATGACGCCAGCGCACTGCCGACCTGCCGAATCGTATCCAATTCCTGGTTTCGTTTGACAACCGCTGCAGACAGCCGATTACGTTCAATTGCCAGCGAAAGTCCATTAGCAATCCAGGTAATGAGCTTGCGCGCCTCGTAAAACATCTCTGAATCATGAGCAACCAACGCTAAAACCCCGGTAACACTGCCGTCACTTTTTATAGGCGCCAACAAACAGGAAGTGCAGCCCTGGTCGGCAAAAAGCTCACGATCCAGTGGATTGGCCATCATACAGGTATTGTCTACTAAAAGACTGCTTTCTTGCTTAAATACTTTTTCAAGAATTGAGTCCCTGATCGGATAGATGGTGCCCCTGGCCAGGTTGGAAGGCCCACTGATAAGCAAATCGGAAATCTTCAAATAACCGGGCTTGGCTTCATCCAGAGTGAGGACAAATGCGAGATCGAAATGAACCAAGCTTTGAAGCTCATTGAGAACCGCGTGCAGCAACTCGGTGTCTCTGAAGCTGGAAGTCAATACTTTAAATATTTTTTCAATCGACCTCAAATACAGCGTATTGCGCTCGTTTTCTTTGATGAGACGCAGATTTTCGTAAGTGAAGGCTGCATTGCTTAAAAGCGGTGTCAAGACCTCAACGTCCTCCTGGGTATAAATACGATCCTGTCGCGAAGATATCGTCAAAACCCCAAATATCTCCTTGCTGGTTTTAATCGGCATGCAAACAAAGGATTTGGTGCCATAATGCGCCTGATTGGCTCTGCCAAAACGATTGTCCCTTTCGATATCTTCTACCACCAGGGGAGATTTGTTGATGACGGCATATTTGGCGATGCTGGTCTCAAAATCAATGCGATCACCGGCTTTGACAAATTTGCCGAGGCCAACAGTGGCTTTGACCAGAAATGTCTTGGGTTCGACTTTATTGAGCGTCAGAATCGATCCCAGGTCCGAATTTGTCAACATCAGCGCGCGCTCAAGCGTTATGTGCAGAATCTCCTCCGGATCAAAAGTGACGTAACATAACTCTGAAAGCTCTTTTAAAATGGCAATCTCGGATGCCTTTTTTTCAAGCGCGTGAAAGGTGTTGCTAAAGCGCTGCTCGATGGCACCAAAAGAATGAACGATTTTTTGCAGCTCGTCGGTGCCGGTGGAAAGCTGATCGTCCGGAAATTCCCCTAGATAGTTGGAAGACATTTGTTCGGATATATTGGAGATTTTATCAAATAGCTTTTTGAGAATGGTAAATCCGGCAAATGAAAAAACCAGAATGCCCAGAAAGAATAGCGGGACATATTTATCCGAGAGCATGTTGTATTTAATGCTGAAAAAGATGAATCCCAAAACCGGAAAGAAAAAGAAAAGACCGAACACCAGGTTCAGTTTCGTATAGAGGTTTTTTTTCTTCAAATGAGGTTCTCCCAGCCAATCGCAAACACGGGCTTTTACCTGTTTGGGAATTTGACCTGATTTTTCAGCCAGGTTAAATTTACAACGTGTGACGGCAATTGGCTATTATTTTTTAATAAATAAAAAAACTTAATTAAATATATAACTTATTTATAACTTAAAAGCGAATAATCTTCAACCAATAAGAATTTATCCGTCCGGTGCGAGCAGTAATTCAACAACCGGCGGGTAATAACAGCATTGACAAAAATAGTATTTTGACATACATGCCGGCCTAACGTAAAGGATAAATTTATTTTTATCTGTTGGTTGCAAGCAGCGATTGTGCGATAATATCACAATCGGCACACAGAATCGCTTTTTTTATTTTTCTCACATTTTCAGTAAATTACAATCTGAATCGGGATTGTTACAAATGCGTGCCGTCATTCAAAGAGTTCGACAAAGTTCGGTTAAAGTCGATGGCCAGATGTTGGGGCAAATCGGATGTGGTTTACTGGTTTTGCTGGGGGTTGCCAAAAATGACAGCGCCCAAGATGTCGACTATCTGGTGAACAAAATTATCCACCTCAGGATTTTCGAGGACGCAAAAGGCAAAATGAACCGATCGTTGCTTGAAACAGGGGGTGAATTGTTGGCTGTTTCCCAATTTACCCTGCTGGCCGATTGCCGCAAAGGTCGACGGCCGTCCTTTATTCACGCGGCTGAACCTGAAAAAGCCACCGAACTTTACCAAACGTTTGTCGACAGGGTGCGCCACCACGGTATCAGGGTTCAAACCGGCCGTTTCGGTGCAATGATGGCAGTTGCATTGATCAACGACGGCCCGGTGACCATCATCATCGAGAGTCCGGAGTGATCCCAATAGTCCATGTCACTATCGGTTAGATTCTGTCATCATTCGCCAAATTTTATTAATCGGGATTTGGCGCAGCGACGCTCAACGATATGGCTTATAGCGCTCACATAAATTCAACCATCCGCAATCGAACCGCATCTATACAACCCGTCGCCCAAAATCAAAGACGTTTTACCCATATAGTGGTGTGGCTTTTGGTGCTCGGCTTTCTGAGCGTTTCCGTTCGGCTGCAGGCCCAGGATTTTAGCGAGCTAAATGCTTTGATCGGCAAATCGGATTCCATTTTGGTTGCGGATGCCCAGGGAAACATATTATTTTCGAAAAATGCCGATCAGAAGCGGATCCCCGCCTCGATTCTAAAAATTTTCACCTCCCTGATGGCCCTGCACTATTTGGGTGACGATTACCGTTTTCCGACCGAATTCTACCTGGATCAGCACTCAAATCTGAAAATCAAAGGATATGGTGACCCATTGCTGATTTCCGAGGTAGTATCAAAAATCTCACAGATCCTTGCCGTGCTCCTGAAAAAGTCAAATCCTTTGAACGATCTGATTATAGATGATTCCTACTTTAGGCAACCGTTGACCATTCCCGGTATCACATCTTCTGCCCAACCGTATGATGCCCCCAATGGCGCCCTGTGTGTCAATTTCAACACGGTTGCCTTTAAACGCACCGCAAAAGGATATGTCAGCGCTGAACCGCAAACGCCGTTATTGCCCTTTGTGATTAAAAAAATCAAAGCTTCAAAGCTAAAAGCGGGTCGCATTGTTTTTTCGCATCACCAAGACGAAATATCGCTCTATGCCGGCCATCTTTTTCAATATTTCTTAAAACAACACGGGCTGCGCTTCAACGGCAGGATCAATCTGGGAAGGATCGACATAGAAACCGATCGATTAATCTATCGATACGAATCCTCATCATCCCTTAATCAGAATGTCGTCAGGCTGCTGGAGCATTCCAACAATTTCATGACCAACCAGCTGCTGATTGCCACCGGCGCTCAAATCATCGGTTCCCCGGGCACCCTTGCCAAAGGGGTTACCATCGCAAACGATTATGCAAACCAGGTATTGGGTATTGCGGATATAACCATTGTCGAAGGATCCGGCATCTCCCGCGATAATAAAGTGTCCGTAATTCAAATGGAGCGTGTGCTGCAGGAATTTTTGCCCTACCATTACTATATGCGGCGGGCGGGCAGAGAATACTACAAGACCGGAACCCTTTACGGCGTCAGCACGCGCGCCGGTTATATTCGAAGGGCCAACGGCCAGCTCTGTCGCTATGTCATCATGCTCAACACCCCGGGCAAATCCACCGAACCCCTGGCTCTAAGACTCCTGCATATCCTGAACTAATCTGCAATATAAGGTTAGGCTTCTTAAAAAGGCACACAAGTCCCAATAAATTCATCTCAAAGATGTTTTAGACTTGTGCAAATATCATTTGACATTTTCTGATACATTGTGGTGAAAAACCTGAATTTTTTTCGTTAATCTAACCATATTTACTTTTTTGTATTTTGGGAAGGGAGGTTCATAATGCCGGTAAAATTTAATCCATACTGGACCGTAATGCCAAACCAAATCAAAGACTATAAAAAATATATCGTCAGTGATTATAGCGGTTGTCATAAATATGTTCCGTTTGTCATATTCGTTAACAAGCACCAGAGTAGTTTGTAACGGCTTGAAATTATTATAAACCGGACAACCGCTATATCATTGTTTTTA
>JASFEV010000287.1:0-5640 GCA_050124655.1 Desulfobacterales bacterium | reverse complement strand
GTACAGCGTGTAGCTGTTTCATTGGATCCGACCCGGGAAACTTGCTTGAGTTCTTCAATTGTGGCGTTTTCCGGATTGGGAACGAGTAAAGGCCGTGCCATGGATTTAAATATGGCACATCGTTCCGTAAAAGCCTAGATTTTTATTTAATACAAACAATGATATAGCGGTTGTCAGGTTTATAATAATTTCAAGCTGTTACAAACTACTCTGGTGCTTGTTAACGAATATGACAAACGGAACATATTTATGACAACCGCTATAATAGCCGTCCATGCGGTGGGCCGAAAAATTAAAGATGAGCAGCTCTGAGATGTGTTGATGCGGCATGGGGCAGGTATTATGGCATTATGTCTCGATGGGGTAATGATATTTGACGCCGACACCGAATGTGTAGCGGGAATTCTGGGCGGCCAGTTTTCGTCGCCATCGAACCTCAGCCCGATAGATATCCGGGCCGGCATCATAAGGTGAGCGCTCTATTCCGATATAGATTTCACTGCCGGGCAGCGGCGCATAGTCAGATTCGAAATACAAACCACCGCGGCTGTAATTGAACATCTTGGCTTTATATTGAGTTCCAGCCGGAAAATTTTCAAGTAGAATGTTCGCTTTATGCTTGACGCGTGTTGCGTCGCGCTGCTCGCTAATTGGCATTCAAGCTCCCCTCTACCCTATCTTAAATAATTTATTAACCGTCAATCGCTTATTGTTTATAGCCGATTTTTCTTAGAAATTCTTTACGAACCTCGATATCCGTCTCATTCTCAAGGCCTTTCGCCTTAAATCCATCAATGACCCCCAGAATTCCGCGTCCCAGCTCGGTTTCAGCGATGATGACTTCCACCGGATTGGCCGTGGCACAAAAGATTCGACAGACTTCAGGCACATTTTTAATCGCATTGAGCACATTGATCGGAAAGATATCCCGCATAAAAATAACAAAACTGTGTCCGGCGGAAAGATTAAGGGCGTTTTGTTGAGCCAATTCCAAAAGCGCATCATCGGTTGCAGTATACCGGATGAGGCATTTATCAGACGCTTCACAAAATGCCACAGCAAATTTTGCCATCGGGACTGTAGTGATGATGACCTCATAGATGTCTTCAACGGTTTTGATAAAATGCGACTGCCCCAGGATAAAATTGAGTCCCTCTGGATTTTCGATTTTGACGCTGGTGATTTCCATGAGAACCTCCGTTACGCGAGTTTGATCCTCCGATTAGCGGGTATAAGCCAAATGCGTCAATCAAAAAAAAATACTTGACCTGCCTGCATGGTTTTGATAATTGCTCAGTTTTATAAGCCTGTGATACGTTGTGGCATTACTTTTGATGCCCACAAGAGATATCAGGCTTTACCTTTTAAAGCCCGGATTGCATTCGAAATCATGTGCGCGAGTAAATGTAGCCTCCCACTGCTGCGATCCGGGCTTTTTTTATGGCTATCCACCAATGGCTCGCATCTGCCCGCAGACCGGTGACGGGTCTTTGGCGACCAGATTGTGATCCGACGGTTTATGTTGAACAGCTGTAATAAAGACTTGCGCTAAATCCTGGTCCGAACCATTCTCCCTGAGCACTTTTTTCAAATTTTCCTGATGATCACTTAACAGACAGGGTCTGAGTTGCCCGCTTGCAGTTAGCCTTAGCCGATTGCATTTATTACAAAAGTGCTGACTGAGCGCCGGGATAAAACCGACTTCACCTTGTGCCCCCGGGTATCGGTATCTTTGAGCCGGTCCGTCATGCTCGGCTTCCTGAACCGCCACCAGATCTCCCAGCACGCTGATCCGGTTTTTTATTTCGGGTACGAGCAAAAGGGACTCCGGGTTAAAATCGGCCTGGCCGATGGGCATATACTCAATAAAGCGAACATGAAACGGATAGCGAAATGAAAGGCGCGCCATTTCAACAAGCTCCTCTTCATTGATGCCCCGCAGCGCCACAATATTTAGCTTTAGCGGGTAAAACCCCATGCGGTGAGCCTTTTCGATCCCTTGCCATACATGCTCAAACTCGTCGAAACCGGTGATATCTTGATATTTAGCTCGATTTAGGGTGTCCAGACTGACATTGATCCTGGATATGCCGGCCGCGCGAATTTTTTCGAGGTTATCTCTTAACAAAACCCCGTTGGTGGTCAAAGACACGTCCGTGAGGCGCTCGGTGTCCACCAGTTCGTGCAAAAATTCGTAAACCCCTTTTCGGACGAGCGGTTCGCCGCCGGTAACACGCACCTTCGAGATGCCCAGCCGAGTAGCAACCCGCACGACCCTTAAAATTTCTTCGTATGTCAAAATATCCGAGTGCGAAAGCTTGGGTATGAGTTCTTGCGGGACACAATAGCGGCATTGTAAGTTGCAGCGGTCGGTAATGGATATACGCAGGTAGTTTAGGTGGCGGTTGCAGTTGTCGATGAGCTTTGATTCATTCACAGGTTTCATTTCCCTATTTTCTGCCATCAGGCTTCCTGAAATTCCGGAGTCTGTGCCTGGTCAATGTTAAACTTTTTGCGATATTCGGGGATATCGATTATCGGAGGCCGCTCATGACCTTCAATTTTAAATATATCGGACTCATATTGGTCATTTACCAGATTGTATTGAATCATTTCATCGAAAAGGTCATGTTTTAAATCAATTAATCCCAAGCGAACTTTGCGATTGATAAATGTCTTCAATATGACAAATGCCATCCGGCCCAGGGCTTTTGTATCCTGATTGCGATGGATGCGGCGGTCCAGATCGACCTGGGCTATGACATCCAAGCCCCACTTATCATAAATATCCATATTCATACTGGTTTCAACGCCATAGCCGATGGGAAACGGTATGCGTTCAAAAATTTCGCGAAAGCCGGCATATTCTCCGGAGAGCGGTTGTATTAACTGGGTAAGTTCTGGAAAAAACAACGAAAATAGAGGCCGGATGACAAGTTCGGTCACGCGACCGCCGCCGGTGGGGCGCATCTTTTTTTTACCGATTGCAATGGGGCGATCGTAAAATGCTTTTACAAATTTGATATCGTCATAAAGCAGCAATGGGCCCAGCAGGCCATATGCGAAACGATGATGGATGTTTTTAATATCCGCATCCAGATAAATGATGATATCCCCGTTGGTAATATAAAGGGCCTTCCAGAGATTTTCGCCTTTGCCTTTAAATTGTTCCAGATGGGGCAAAATATCGGTGGCTTTATAAACATTTGCACCATACTCCCGGGCAATATCCCGAGTCCGATCGCTTGAACCTGAATCGATAACCACGATTTCATCTATTAGCGAATAACGGGTCATCAATTCTGATTTCATAATGATGATTTCTTTGGCAATCGTTTTTTCTTCATTGAGCGTCGGCAAACACAGCGAAATCGTAAGATCTTTTTTGGTCTTTTCTTCAACCAACCGGTTTAAATCCCTAAAGTCTGAATGATGAAATGTATTTTTTTCAAGCCACTTATTGTTCATCACACACTCCGCTGTCGATTGCCTTCAACACGCCAATGACCTGCGCGATTCCCTGATACATAGGCTCGATTTCCATGGTGGCATTTTCCTTATATCGGTTCTCACCATAGGTGATCCCCAGGGTAACGGCCGGAATCTTACGGGAAAGAAAAATTGAAAGCGCCGATTCTGTCGGTTTGGTGACCGGTTTAATATTCAAAACATTCAATACCGCAGCAGCCTGTTTAACCAGCGGGTGATTGTGTTTAAGACGCGAAGCCCTCAAGTTACTGATGGTTTTTAAATTAATGTCGGCTTCATAGCGGTGACCGATGCCTTCAACAATGTCTTTAATTTCACCATAAAGGCTTTTAACGACTTTATAGGAGTCACTGCGGATTTCGAATCCCAGATTGGCTTCGGGAGCCAATTTACCATGATTGGCACCCCCATTGATGCGCCCGATCACGATTCGCGACCGGGGTCGCTGGGAGAGCTTCAAATTCATAATTTCATTGATGACCTCATTTAATATGATGATTGCATTGGGTGTGTATTCACTCAGCCGATTGCTTTCATCAGAAATCGTGCATCCAATTTCGCCCCGTATCATCCCATCCGAATAATAGTTGAGCCGACCGAGGTCGACGCCTTCGACACAAATTCCACCTCGGATGGGAGTGGGCCACGTTTTCAACAGATGTCGGACGCCCCTCAGATTTCCTTTGCCGATGGACTGAATGGTTCCGGCCAGCACGATATCGGATTCAAAAGTAATATCTAATTTTTTGAATATAACCGGCAGAGAGGATATGACACCCACGCCCAATGAGTTATCTAAAAGTCCGGCACCGGTGATGGTGTTTTTTTTGATCGTGTAATTCAGCGGCTGATTTTTTTCATGAAACGTATCCATGTGGGCGAGCACAAAAATGGGCGGCTTGCTGGCATCGTTACCCCGAATGATGCCGATGGGGTTGCGATAGCCATCGGTGGTCACTTCATCCACCTGAAATTCGGCCAAGCGTTCCATGAACAATTGGCTGCGCCTTTTTTCCCTGAATGTGGGTGCAGGTGTCTGACCGATTAAAACGATATTGGTAATAATGATTTCCCGCATCGATTTTATTTGATTGACAAGGTCAGGTAATTGTACGAGAAAATTGTCCATGCCGCACCTTAGTGCCCTTTTTTACAATACGGTGTTGCTTAGAAATCCGTTAGGGTGTCCGCCAGACCGCAGCTGCAGGCAATTATGATTGAACGTCTGTCTTTTTGATCAATTGATTTTACGAGATATAGAAATTGAATATTGATTAAGCATACAGAACCATCCTAAGTTACACCAAATATAGAGACAAGGTCAATATCTCATCCATTTTAAGATCCTATGCCCCGCTGCCGCAGAAGGATATGTATTTATAATTGTTTGAATTTTCGCCTAAATCTGGCTATAAAGAGAGAATAGCCATTTTGCTCGCATATACCATACTGAAGTCACTTGAGCGGATGAATGCCATTGTTCGGCAGTCCATCATCGAGTAGCGGAATTTTCGTTAAATCCGAAACAATGTCTACTGCAGCGGCCCAATGCGCCTGCGGATCTGTATCCAAGGAGGTTAAAAAATGGCAAACCGAGAATATTATGACGTGGTTATCATTGGCGGGGGGCCTGCCGGTCTGTCGGCCGGGATATATGCCCTCAGGGCGTCCATGCGTACGGTTTTAATTGAAAAAGCGTCTCCGGGCGGGCAGATGACATTAACGGATGCGGTTGAAAACTATCCCGGATTTAAAAATATAAACGGCTTTGAGCTGTCTGAAAAATTTTTAGATCATGCAAAATCCTACAATCTGGAAGTCCTTTCCCAGGAAGTCGCCGCACTGGAACCGGGTCTTGATTGGCATACCATTGAGCTGGATAACAACGAGCGCCTCAAATCCCATTCGGTCATTCTGGCCTCTGGTGGTCAGCCCCGCAAGCTAAATATTCCAGGCGAAGATGAGTTATACGGTAAAGGTGTTTCTTATTGCGCGGTTTGTGACGGCTTTTTTTTCAGAAATAAAACCGTGGTGGTAGTTGGCGGCGGTGATACCGCAGCCGAAGAGGCGCTATATCTTTCAAAAATAACCGCCAAAGTGTATCTGGTTCATCGGCGAGATGCCCTGCGGGCCAGTATGATCTTACAACAA
>JASFEV010000286.1:0-5651 GCA_050124655.1 Desulfobacterales bacterium | reverse complement strand
TGAAGATATCACAGTATATGGTGACGGCTTGCAAACCCGGTCTTTTTGCTACGTTGATGACATGATCGACGGTGTCATCCGCATGATGAATGTCCCGGACGGATTCACCGGTCCGGTGAATCTGGGCAATCCCACAGAGTTCACGATCCTTGAGTTGGCCCAAAAGATTATAGCGCTGACGGGATCAAAATCGGAAATCGTTTTTCAACCGCTTCCGCAAGACGATCCGTTGCAGCGCAAGCCGAATATTGAACTGGCAATCGCTAAATTGAACTGGAAGCCAAAAATAAAATTGGAGGCGGGACTACAGCGGACGATCGAATATTTTAAATCCCTGTAAGCAGGGGTGTTAACCGATCATCATAGATAGGAGAAGTTGATGAAGCGCGCATTGATCACCGGAATTACCGGTCAGGACGGTGCCTATCTGGCCGAGTTTCTATTAAACAAAAACTATGAGGTTCACGGTATTAAACGCCGGGCCTCTTCGTTTAACACCGCCCGGGTGGATCACCTCTACCAAGATCCCCACGAGGAAGATGTGAATTTTTTTATGCACTATGGTGATCTAACCGATGCCACCAATCTGATACGCGTCATCCAAGAGGTCCAACCCGATGAAATTTACAATTTGGCGGCCCAAAGCCATGTTATGGTTTCCTTTGAAACCGCTGAATACACTGCCAATGCAGATGCGCTGGGACCGTTGCGGTTGCTTGAGGCCATTCGCATTCTGGATCGCATTGATAAAACCCGGTTTTACCAGGCGTCAACTTCCGAACTTTATGGGCTGGTGAAAGAGACACCGCAAACTGAAACGACTCCGTTTTATCCCCGTTCGCCTTATGGTGTGGCCAAACTTTATGCCTACTGGATTACGGTGAATTACCGCGAAGCCTATGGGCTGTATGCCTGCAATGGTATTTTGTTCAATCATGAATCTCCCATTCGGGGCGAAACCTTTGTGTCGCGCAAAATTACACGTGCCATGGCACGCATCAGCAAGGGCTTGCAGAAAAAGCTTTATATCGGTAATCTTGATGCACGCCGGGATTGGGGTCATGCTAGAGATTATGTCGAAATGCAGTGGCTGATGCTCCAGCAGGACCAGCCCGCTGATTACGTCATTGCGACCGGTGTACAGCATTCGGTGCGAGAATTTATTGAACTGGCCGCCAAAGCGGTGGGCATTTCCATTGGCTGGGAAGGGCAGGGGCTTGATGAAAAAGGTATTGATACTGATAGCGGCAATGAGCTGGTTTGTATCGATCCCCGTTATTTTCGTCCGACGGAAGTGGACACATTGCTGGGCGACAGCACCAAAGCCCGTCAGCAATTGGGATGGGCGCCCAAAACCACCTTCAGCAAACTGGTAAAAGAAATGGTGGCCACGGACCTGTTAGAAGCGGAAAAAGACAGTCTGTGCCTGAAAGAAGGTTTTCAAACCTATCATCAAGCCGAATAATGTCAGGCCTTGCGATACCTCTTATCTGACGAAATGCGTAAACCCAAATCTATAACTGCCGTTTCTACGGATGATCCAGGCATTTTACCGCAGGATACGTGCATTTTTCTGGCGGGCCATCGGGGGATGGTTGGCTCTGCCATCTATCGACAATTGCGGACCCACAATTATGAGAACATTGTCACCCGGTCCCGCGACGAACTGAATCTTGTTGATCAATCTGCCGTGCGCCGATTTTTCGAGAATGAAAATATCGAGGCGGTTATTTTAGCTGCTGCCAGGGTGGGCGGTATTCAAGCGAATGACATCCATCGGGCCGAGTTTATCTTTGAAAATCTCATGATCCAGACCAATGTGATCCATGAGGCCTATCGGGCAGGTGTGAAGCGCTTGCTGTTCTTGGGCAGTTCTTGTATTTACCCGAAATATGCCGAACAACCGATGCGAGAAGAGCAGCTTTTAACCGGCGTTCTGGAACCCACCAATGAGGCCTATGCCATTGCCAAAATTGCCGGCATCAAGCTTTGCGAATCATATAATCGTCAATACGGCACCCATTACCGTTCAGTGATGCCCACGAATTTATACGGGCCCAATGATCATTTTGACTTGGAAAACTCACACGTGTTGCCGGCCATGATCCGCAAATTTCATTTGGCCAAACTTGCTTCTCACAAAGATTGGGAAAAAATTAAAAAAGATGAAAACGTATTTGGACCCATTTCAGTCGATTTTAAAAAAGCTTTAAAAGCAATTGCGGACAAAACACCCAGTAATAATGGCTTGCCGCCCGCCATCGAGCTGTGGGGCAGTGGCCAGCCCAAACGAGAATTCTTGCATGTCGATGATCTGGCTGCGGCCTGTCTGTTTATTAGTCGTCTGACCGATGATGCTTATGCCGCGGGTTGCGCCCCAATCAAAACACCGACGCAAGGACCCTTGCAGGGTGGGCCAGCGGATGCCGCGAATGTTGATCTTGCTGATCGCGGCCGGGTGTCTCATATTAATGTGGGCAGCGGCAAAGATATTTATATTGCGGAATTGGCGCAGACCATTCAAGCCATCGTCGGCTATGAGGGCGCTGTCCGCTGGAACACCGCAAAGCCAGATGGAACACCTCGTAAATTATTGGATATTTCCCGTTTAAGCCAGCTGGGATGGAGGCCTCGCATCCGTTTACGAGAAGGTATTAAAAGTACCTATACGTGGTATCTGGCGCAATCGGAATGTGTTTAAGTGTTTGGGGGAATTCTTATTCAAGTGCACCGCTTACGGTGCGGCACACCCAAAAAGGAGGATAAATGCGAAACATTGACACCCCAAAAAGAATCCATCTAGTCGTCTTGGCCCTCATCATTGGAGTGGTGATTTCAGTCGGTGGCTGTTCGTCACTCGATAAAAAGGATGAGACCGCCACAGCGCCCTCTGCTAAAAGCAGCACAGCGGTGCCGGCGCTTTATTATGACTTTGGTGATGTTTTGGTTCCAAAAGAGCTTACGGTCGACAAGAAATCTTCTTTTGTTTACCAAACCGAGGATTTTACTGCCGGCCTTCTGGTATTAAAGGGCCGCATTGACGGCAGCTCTCTGATATCCTTTTTCGAGAGAAACATGGCCAAGGATAATTGGCAAATGATCAGTTCATTCAAGTCCGATCGAACCATGCTGCTATTTCAAAAAGCCCATCGCTGGTGTGTGATGAATATCAAGGATGAGACCTTCAATACCTATGTCGACATCTGGGTGGCGCCGACGACTAAAGACACCCATACGGGTTTGGTGAAATAATCAAGATCCCATGGGCAGTTGCTCGCTGGATTTCACTCCGCTTAGGGGGGATTTAGCCTGCAAAAAATGTGACCATGATGACATATTCAATAAAAGATAAAAATATTATCCTGGGCGTCAGCGGTGGTATTGCTGCCTATAAAAGTGTCGAGATCCTCAGGCTGCTTATCCAGGCGGGTGCCAGCGTGCGGGTCATTATGACCCAAAGTGCCCAGTGGTTTGTGGGTCCACTGACATTTGAAGCGCTATCCGGTCAACCGGTTTTTAAAGACATGTTCGCCGAAGATCACGAGGCCTCGATACGGCATATCGACTGGGCTCAGGCGGCAGATGGCGTCATTATTGCCCCGGCCACCGCCAATACGATTGGAAAACTGGCGCACGGCATAGCCGATGATCCCCTGAGTACCTTTATGTTGGCTGTTAGCGCTCCGGTTCTTGTTTGCCCATCCATGAATAGCCAGATGTATGCAAGCAAAGCGGTTCAACGAAATCTTGACACGCTCAGGTCGGATGGATACTTTGTGTTGGATCCCGGATCCGGTGAGCTGGCATGCGGCACCATCGGCCCGGGAAGGCTCCCCGAACCTAACGTCATTGTTGACCGATTTATGGGCTGCTTTATGCCCAATGATCTGGCCGGGAAAAAATTTGTTGTCACCGCCGGTCCCACCATCGAACCTATCGATCCGGTTAGATTTATCAGCAACCCTTCATCGGGCAAGATGGGCTATGCTGTTGCGCGGGCTGCAGCGCACCGGGGAGCGGACGTTATTCTGATCACCGGACCCACACATCTGCCCGATCCGACAAATGTGACCACTATTCGGGTTCGTACAACCGATGAAATGGCCAAGGCGGTATTTGAGCAATATGAGACAGCGGATGTCGTTGTAAAAGCAGCAGCCGTTTCCGATTACAGACCGCAGGAAAGCGCCAACCACAAAATTAAAAAAGGCAAAAGCGAATGGGTTTTGTCACTCAAGCAGAATAAGGATATTCTCAAGGCCCTGGGCCGTCAGAAGAAACACCAGGTACTGGTGGGATTTGCGGCTGAGACGAAAGATTTGGAACAAAACGCCACCCAAAAACTGATGGAGAAAAATGTGGATATGATTGTCGGTAATCTGGTGGGATCTGCCGAGTCCGGTTTTGAATCCGATACCAATACAGTGACCTTTTTCTACACCGATGGTACCCATGAATCATTGCCATCAATGCAAAAGCAGGCGGTTGCCCACATGTTGCTGGATCGGATTATCGAAAAAGTATTGCCCGTGGCAACCGATTAAAATGACCTGAAAACAAATAGCACGGGTTGTTGTGGCGATTAGATCTCAAATAATTGAAACAATCGATGCACTAAGCCTTTCTCTTCAACGTCTATCCAGAGGCGGTCATCGCGGATTTGATTGCGCCTCCGACAGTCTCGCAAAACTGGCCGAATGGAGCGTTGCACCACAATCGCGTTCTGAAACCCTGATGGATATACGATCGGATTTGGGAAATTGTCAACGGTGCAGTCTCGCCCAGCATCGCCAGAATATCGTTTTTGGTTGCGGCGGTTCAACAGCCAAGGTTGTATTTGTAGGTGAAGGCCCGGGTTTTGAAGAAGATCAGCAGGCTGAGCCGTTTGTAGGGCCGGCCGGACAACTGCTGAACAAAATCATTGGCGCCATAAATCTAGACCGCAGTCAGGTTTACATCAGCAATATTGTCAAATGCCGTCCGCCCAAAAACCGCAATCCGCGACCCGATGAAATTCAGACCTGCTTTCCTTTTTTAGACCGACAGATTGACGCCATCCGGCCAATCTTCATTTGCGCGCTGGGATCGGTAGCCGCCCAAACGCTTTTGAATTCACCCGAACCGATATCTAAACTAAGAGGGCGTTTTTATGATTATCGGGGCATCAAATTGCTTCCTACCTACCATCCGGCCTATCTGCTTCGCAATACCGATAAAAAAAGGGACGTTTGGGAAGATATGAAGATGCTGATGAAGGAATATCCATATGAAACCTAAACCGATGATTGTCTTATGGTTGTTTGTCTTTTCACTATTTTTGGTGAACGTCACCTGGGCGGCTAAGGGAGATGTTTATATCCTTTCCGTTAACGATGCGATCAGCCCGGGTATAGCGGAATACATCAAAAACGGCATTGAAAAGGCTGAAAAGGAAGGAGCGGCTTGCCTGATTATCGAGCTGGATACACCCGGTGGACTGGCGGAATCGATGCGGTTGATCATCAAAGATATATTGGGCAGCACCATACCGATTGTGGTTTTCGTATCACCGCGCGGTGCCAGAGCCGCCTCGGCGGGTGTGATGATTACCATGGCCGCTGATGTCGCTGCCATGGCGCCCGGGACCAATATCGGTGCGGCGCATCCCGTTG
>JASFEV010000285.1:0-5666 GCA_050124655.1 Desulfobacterales bacterium | reverse complement strand
GTTTTCCATCGGGGTGGAGAGGGGTATCGCACATTCAGGGCCGATGATGTTGATGCCTGCCTCTATTGCATAACGCACCTGCTTATGAACGTCTTCGGGTGTTCCCTGGTACAGTACCTGGGGATTGTTCACGTTTCCGACCAATGACATGCGTTCACCCACCCTTGCCACCGCCATTTTGGCATCCACCTGCCATTCCATGTGATAGGCGTCCACCCCGGATTCGGCAAAATACTCTAGGCGGTCCGTACAATCGCCGCACACATGCAGGATCAACGGTCCTTCAATTTGAGCGGTAATTTCCTGATGAACCGGCAGCAGCAGTTCCTTGTAATGATAAGGTCCCACCAGGTTGCCGGTCACATGGTCGGCCATCACTACGATATCGGCGCCGGCCTGGAATTGGGCCCGGGCAAAGGCGATGGTGACCGGCATCAGCTGTCTGAGCATTTTGGTGACCTTCTCGGTTTCCCCCATGCCGATTTGAAGCAGAAAGTTTTGGGTACCGGCCATGTGATAGGACAGTGTCCAGGGGCCCATCACCTTGCCGATAATGGCAACCTTGCCGCCCACCTCACGCCTCAGAATCGACAGCGCATCCAGGACAACTTTCATGGAAGGCTTTTCGAGAAGGTGATCCGGCACCACCACATCTGAAAAGTCTTCATAGGGAAAATTTTTATTGTCCGGCATGCGGTCCCGGTTGCCCCAGTCGACGTCACATCCCAGGGCAGCGCCCTCCTGCTGCACACTGTATTCCGGCATGACGGTATCAAAGCCCAAAATCTCGCATCCGGCCAGGGCCAGCTCCGCCATGGCGCCGGCATCCAGATGCGCCTCTGGAAATGAAACCCCGGCGGCATCCATCAGCCCGTGGCAGACAATGGATGTGGGGTTGCCCACCGGTGGGCGCTCCCCCCTGCGTCCGTTGAACATAGCCGACATCACCAGATTGTAAGAAGATGTCTTCATACGTTTAACCTCCGCTATTTTTTTCAGGTGTCAGTAATCTTTGGCTTCTGTCTTCTCGCTTCTTGCTGCTGGCCAGATGCCAGTAGCCAGCAGCCAGAGGCCAATAGCCTATTGAACCCTGAACCATGGCATTTAAAGGATCGCCCCCATGTGCCACGGCACAAACTCATTATCACCGAAGCCCAGCGTTTCACTTTTGGATTTTTTTCCGGATGCGGTTTGCAGAATCAGGTCAAAGATAGCTTCACCCATTTCTTCAATGTTCGAGTGGCCTTCAATAATCAGGCCGCAATTGACATCCATATCGTCACGCATGCGTTCATACATCTCAGAATTCGTGGCCAGCTTGAGCGTCGGTGCCGGCTTGAATCCGCAAACCGATCCGCGTCCGGTCGTAAAGCACAGCATATTGGCGCCACCGGCGATCATGCCGGTTATGGAAACCACATCATATCCGGGGGTATCCATGAAAACCAGCCCCCCGGGCTTTACCGCTTCAGCATACCGGTAGACGTCCACCAAATTGCTCGTCCCGGCCTTTGCAACCGCGCCCAGGGATTTTTCCAGAATTGTTGTCAACCCGCCGGCTTTATTTCCCGGAGAGGGGTTGTTGTTGATTTGGGCATGATGTTGTTGGGTGTATTTTTCCCACCATTGAATGCGCGCGATCAGTTTTTCAGCGACTTCGCGGCTGACCGCACGGCGAGTCAGCAGGTGCTCGGCGCCATAAATTTCCGGGGTTTCGCTTAAAATGGCCGTGCCGCCGTTTTGCACCAGGATATCGACGGCTTTGCCAAGAGCCGGATTTGCCGAGATTCCAGAATAGCCGTCGGATCCGCCGCACTCCAGGCCAAGCATGATATGGGCGGCGGAAACCGGCCGTCTTTCGATGTGGCTGACTTCCGGTAGCATGTCGCGGACGGCTTCAACCCCCCAGCGCACCGTTTTGGTCGTGCCCCCGGTATGTTGAATATTCACGGTTTTCAGAAAAGGCCCTTTTCCCAGATTCATGTTTCCAAGCAAGCAATCCAGGTAATTGACCTCACAACCCAGCCCCACAAACACGATTCCGCCAAAATTCGGATTGCGGGCATATCCGGCCAGACTGCGCTGGAGCAATTCCAATCCTTCACTGCCCTCGGGAGAGCAACAGCCGGAGCCATGCCCCAAGGCAACGACACCATCCACCATGGGATATCGGGCCAGTATTTCGGGAGTGATCGCATCGGCAATGAAATGGGCCACGCTGGCCGAGCAACTGACAGTGGCCAGAATGCCGATGTAGTTGCGGGTGCCGACCTGACCGTTCGATCGGATAAAGCCCTGAAAGTGCGCTTGCTTGCTTTCAGGCCGTATCGACACCGGCCGGACGTCTGCGCCAATGGCATAGTCGCGTGTAAGCTCCAGCATCTTGGTGTTGTGGGTGTGGACATGCATTCCGGGTAAGATGTCTTTGGCGGCCAAGCCGATGATCTGGCCGTATTTGATGATGGGTTCTCCGTTGTTGATTCGGCTGACGGCCACTTTGTGCCCGGACGGAATTGTCTCGCGCGGATGCAGGCCGGTATCATCTAAAATGTTTTCCGCGGTCAGTTCGCTTAATGCCACCACCACATTGTCTTCGGGGCTTAATTTAACTGTTTTTTCAATCCCCTCATTCATCTGCGGCGTCACTCCAGTCCCGACTGTTCCCGAATGCTGCGGCCGATGGCCGAGACATCATCGTCTCCGTAACCTCTGGCGATCAGTCCGTTTTCGATTTGGGCCACCAACGCGGCCGCAGGTAGGGTCACGCCCAGTTCGCGAGCCGTTTCCAGTGCAATCCGCAGATCCTTGTGGTGCAGCTTGACCCGAAAACCCAGCGGATAAGAGTTGTTGACCACATTAATACCCCGGTTGTGCAAAACCCACGAACTGGCCGCGCCGCCGCTGATGGCTGCGATCACTTTTTCCATATCCAGGCCGGCTTTCATGCCCAGGGTTAACCCTTCGGCGACAGTCAAGTAAGTGCCGGAAATGATGATTTGATTGATGGCCTTGGTTATCTGTCCGGCGCCGATGGGACCCACATGGGTGACGGTTTTGCCCATGATTTCCAGGATCGGCAAGGCTTTCTCGAAAGCGGCTGCATCCCCGCCCACCATAATGGCCAAGGTTCCATTGTTGGCTCCTTCCGGACCTCCGGAAACCGGTGCGTCCAGCATTTTGATACCTTTTTTGTCCAGCGCTTCGGCCATCTGTCGAGTGGCGGTCGGGCTGATGGTGGACATGTCGATCACGATCGCACCCTGCGGCGCTCCCTGGATAACCCCTTCGGCACCCAGAACCACCTCTTCAACGTCCGGTGTATCGCTGACCATGGTGACAATAATCTCGGCACCATCAGCAGCCTCCCGGGGTGATTCCGCCCGCCGGGCGCCTTTTTTGGCGACGGCTTCTTCCTTTTCCCGGGTGCGGTTGTGCACGCTGACCTCGTGGCCGGCTTTAAGAAGATTGAGCGACATGCCTACGCCCATGGTCCCCAGTCCGATAAATCCTATTTTCATAAGTTACCTCCGTTGATTGTTATTCAAAATATTTGCCTTTGGTAGGTTAAACCATGCACGATGGCTATATGCGGCAGGCGCACGGCGTAAGGCACACGGCGCACGGAAAAAGCGTCTCAGATTCGAGGTCTTATCCTTTCGCCCTGCGCCTTAGGCCTTATGCCGTTTTCATTTTACCTGCTCGTGAAGTATATTTGATTAAGTTAACTTTAGCCTTGGCTGTTTAAGGTTCCATAAAGATTTTACCCGGATTGAGCAGTCCCTTGGGATCGATCAGATTCTTGATCTGGCGCATCAACTGATAACTGTCGCCATGCTCGAGCTGCATAAACTTGCGCTTGCCGATGCCGATGCCGTGCTCCCCGGTGCAGGTGCCGCCCAGCTCAACCGCCCGGGTGACAACTTGATCGTTAATATCTTCCAGTACCGACCACTCTTTTTCGCTGTCGGGATCGCCTACCAGCACCACATGCAGGTTCCCGTCGCCGGCATGGCCAAAGACATAGCCGATTGCCCGGCTTTCGTTTACGAGTTTCTGCGAGAAAACAATCATTTCCGGATAGCGTGAAATCGGGACTGCTGCATCCACGATCAGGGTCTCCTTGCCCGGGTGGGCGCGGTGAATGGTTTCCCAGGCTTCATGACGGGCGCGCCAGAGTTCGGCGCGTTCATTGGCCTCAACGCCAAACTTGAAACCGGTGGCGCCGCAATCCTGACTTAATTCCTTGGCCAGATCGGCGGTCTCCTGCAAAGTGGCTTTACTGATACCGTGAAATTCGCAAAATAGGGACGGCACCTCCGGGAGCCCCAGATTTTTTTCGCGGTTCATCAAATTGATCAGCTGCGGTGGGAGCAGTTCCAGAGCAGCTGGCTCCAAGCCGGATCCGATCATGGCTGCTACAGCCCGAGAAGCCTCATCGAGCTCATTGAACGTTATCGTTACGGCCAGGTGATGGCTGGGAATGCCCGTCAACCGCAGAGTGGCTTCGGTTACAACCCCCAGGGTGCCTTCGGACCCCACAAACAGGCGGGATAAATCATAACCTGATGAAGATTTATGGGCCTTGCAACCGGTGTGGATGATGTTTCCCTGGGGCAGCACCAGCGTGAGCTTCATGACATAATCCTTGGTGGCCCCGTATTTGACGGTTTGAACCCCTGAAGCATTATTGGCGATCATGCCACCGATGGTGGCGTCAGCCCCCGGGTCGGGAGGGAAAAACAATCCCTGCCTGCCGGCCTGGCGGTTTAATTCTTTGCGCAAAACGCCGGGCTGGACATCGGCCTGCAGGTCCTGGGGACGGATAGCTAAAATTTTATTCATCTGTGTCAGGTCCATGACCAGTCCGCCGCGGGTGGGCACCGGATTGCCTTCCGTGCTGGTTCCGGCGCCCCAGGGGGTCACCGGCACATCCTGATCATAGGCCCAGGCTAATATGTTGGAGACTTCTTCAGTGGTCACCGGCCAGATAATGCCGGCAGGCATGCGCCCGCGATGGGGCGATATGTCATGCAGATGCAACTCCCGGTTGGATTGGCCAGTTGAAAAGCGCTCTGAATCCACAAAAGTGGATAAAGATGCAATCTGGTCTGTAGTGAATTCTTTCATTGTGCATGCTCCTAAGTTGATAGACAATTTTAAAATGTATATTCAGAATTGGTCGCGTGATCAATAAAAAAGGGGACAGATATTTCTTTGTTGACAGAAAACAGTGTAAAGTATATTAAATTAACAAAAATGTTAATTTAGTATATTTCATGAAGCTGCAGGAATTAAATCAAATACCCAAATTGTATTTCGGTATTGCAGACATCGCCAAGGCGCTTGGCATCAGCCCGGCTTCGGCCAGGGTTTCGGCTAGCCGCTATGTCAAGCTGGGTGCGCTGGTGCGCATCAAGCGAAATATGTACGTGCTGCGTGAAGTTTGGAATGCAGCTGGAAGAGATGAGAAATTTGTGTTTGCAAATCTTGGGCAGACGCCTTCTTACATATCTCTGATGACCGCCTTGGGGTATTACGAGATAACGACCCAGGTGCAAAGAAATTTTTTCGAGTCAATAGGGGTGAAAAGAACCAAGGAAATACAGGTGGACAGCAGCCACTTCAGATATTCAAAGGTCACCCCTTCTCTGTATTTTGGATTCAAA
>JASFEV010000284.1:0-5701 GCA_050124655.1 Desulfobacterales bacterium | reverse complement strand
CCAACAAAACGTGATCAACACGGAAGCCCAGATAATGTCCATCGCATCCGGGAACTTTTAACCCGAATATTTCAAGGACTTTGAAATTCAATGGAAGCCGAAGCCGAAAATACGCCGCTGGCTCAGGCCTTAGAATAGGTGCAAGTCCGACAGAGATTCTATCTATGCGGTTGCGAGCATTTGATAAGGTAGGATATATCTATTATCAAGATAGTTTTCACCTTTCCTTAACGCATATACCCAATTTCCACTCCCTCTAAATTATCGCTTAAGGCACGAAACCTGATATGACAGGTTGCATTATTTTTCAGATTTGCTTATGGATGATGCAAACTGAACGGTTGCAAACTAAAATTGCATTTGCAAAATTAGCTGTTTAATTGATTTCAAATTTGTCAAACTTAAAATGGTGGAAGACTACACAACGAAGTATACTGTATATTGCATGTTTAACCTGGTCGGAGTTCCTTTATGAGACATCCCGCAAAAATAAATATTAGGATCGTTTTGTCGATAGCCGTGATTCTGCTATCAAGCCACGTGCTGGCCCAGGAACAGCCTGATGGTGATCAAACCTCCGAAACCAAACAAGAAGTGGCTGAGTCAACACCGGATATAGCCGATATCATACCCAAAGCGGCAAAATTGTACGGAGACATGGCGACACTTGAAAATAGCGTTACCGGTGTACTGGATATCTCAGAATTGGAGGAAAAGTATGTGCAGATCGAAGAAAATCTGAGGGCACTGGCTGCTCAACTAAAACAAATAAAGGAATCAAAAAATATCAAGTTGAATAAACTTGTGGATATCAGGAAGGTCATCGAGCGCGAAAACGAGTTGCTCGAAAAAATTGGCAAACCCCTTCGTGCAACAATTCGTCAGTTTGGCGTTTGGCGAAACGATTGGCAGACCGAAAAGCAACAATGGGACAGTTGGCAAGCTGCTCTGGTCGAAGATGGAGATCTCGATCAACTCAAATCGATCTTTGCAAAGGCAAAGGATATTATCGACAAAGGTCTTGGGATCATCAATTCGCAACTGGCTTCGATGCTAACAATCCAAGGCAGGGCAGGCGATATTCAAGCCAAAATATTCTCAATTAGAGCAGAATTGGACGCTTTGATCTTAGCCGCCCGTTCTGGAGTCAAGGTCAATATATCTCCACCGATGTTTTCCTCCGGGTATTTTTCTCAGTATTCAAGCGAGCTGTGGTATGCATTGCAAAGAGGTATAGTTGAGACTTCATGGATAGACGACCGATTCTTTGATCAAGAGGGATTGATAGTATTTCTTCAGACTTTATTTACTCTGATCGTAATCATCGCCCTATATCGAAACCGGAAGGTGTTGAACGACTCGCAGCGCTGGCGGTTTCTTGCAGCACGGCCAATTTCCGCAGGATTATTTTTGGGCACATTAGTATTCATAGTGTTTTATGAATATGAGGAATTCCAAGACGTGGATGGTCTTGCCCTTTCGATTGTCGGCGGCATCTCCTTCGCCCGGCTTATTGGCGCCCTGTATCCAGCATCCTGGAAAAAGCAGTTTGTATATGGATTAACCATCGTTTTTATCATCACCAGACTCCTGCATGTGATCTTGCTGCCGATTCCGTTGATGCGATTATACACGGTTTTAGCGGCATCGGCCGGATTTGTCTATTGCTGGCGGTGGGCCCGTGAAAGCGGGCGTCAAAAAGACCCGGGCATTTATCGTTGGTTGCTCCGGGCGGGTGCTTTCTTTTTGGCCTTCATCATCATAACAGAAATTTGGGGAAAGCAAGGACTGGCTGACTTTCTGTTCACGTCCCTGTTGCGTTCAGCAGCACCCGTGCTTGGTTTCATGTTGTTTATGTACATGATTCGCAGTTTTATAGAAGGAGCCTTCCGCAGCCCACGCCTTCAGCAAATGACATTGTTTTACGGTGATACTGATCTCATCATTCGTCGACTGACACTCTTCATTGATGCCGCTATATGCGGGCTCATACTAATACCAGGCATTCTTTTTATCTGGGGCGCTTACGACGATCTGTTAGGAGCTATAAAAGGTTTGCTGACACTCGGGTTCAACCTGGGATCTCAGCGGATTAGTCTGGGCCTGGTGGTTATTTCCGCAGGTATCCTTTATGGATCTTTTTTTGCGTCCTCGCTAATCCAAAAATTGCTAATGGATCAAGTGCTCGCCAAGCGTCGAGTGGAAACAGGGGTACGGCTCTCAATAGCAAGATTGGTTCACTATGTTTTAATATTTATTGGCTTCGTGGTGGCGCTCCTGGCACTGGGCTTCGAGTTTACAAAACTGACAATCATCTTGAGTGCACTCGGCGTTGGTATCGGCTTTGGTCTGCAAGGCGTTGTCAACAATTTTGTCAGCGGACTCATTCTGCTCTTTGAGCGACCTGTCAGGGTGGGGGATTATATCGAATTAGGCGGCAATTGGGCTGAAATCAAAAATATCGGTCTTCGGGCCACTACCGTCCAAACCTTCGACCAGGCAGATGTGATTATTCCCAACGCCGATCTAGTGTCTAATCAGGTGACGAATTGGACGCTTAGCGATCGCCGCGTGAGGCTTATCATTCCGGTGGGAGTGGCCTATGGCTCGGACATTTCACTGGTGATAGAAACGCTGATGGCTTGCGCCAAGCAAAATTCAGATGTAGCCGAAGAGCCCGCCCCGCAGGTGTTATTCTTGAACTTCGGAGAAAGCTCCTTGGAATTCGAACTTCGCGTCTGGGTTCTGGATGCCGATCACAGGCTGGTGTTAAGCAGTTCACTTCACCAGGAGATTGACCGAAGTTTCCGGGATGCAAAAATCGAGATTGCCTTTCCCCAACGTGATCTGCATTTGCGCAGTGTTGATGACTCGATCAATTTGCACCCCTCTGATACCACAGGATAAAGTTTTTGTTTAGATTTGATATATTTTTGAGGTAAAAACATGTCCTTTAACAAGATAGGATTTAATAAAATCCTCGGTGCGTTTCCAACCTTAGAGCGTGATGAAAGGCTGGATCTTGTGCAACAGCTCGAGCAAGGCGCTCAAGCCAACATCGATTTCATCATGATGATGGTGTTATCCACTTCGCTGGCATCGTTAGGTTTGCTGGCGGACTCAACCGCCGTCGTTATTGGTGCTATGCTGGTAGCGCCGCTAATGGGACCGCTTGTTGCCGCAGGCTGTTCGCTTGTTCAAGGGAATTTGAGCCTGTTCAGAAGGAGTCTGGCAGTTATCCTAATTGGCATTGGGATAGGCTTTGCAGCTTCATTGATTTTTGGGGCGCTCAACCCCGGATTCGAACCGACGCTTGAGATCGAAGCACGCGGGAAAGCTGATTTGCTGGATCTCGGTATAGCGTTTTTCTCCGGAATGACAGCGGCATATGCTACAGGAAGATCCCATGTGATGACTACCATCGCAGGTGTCGCCATCGCAGCAGCACTTGTTCCACCCCTTGCGGTTGTGGGACTTGCGCTGACGCACGGAAGACCCCTAATCTCCTTTAATGCCGCCATCCTGCTGACCACCAACCTTGTCGCTATTATACTCGGTGCGGCCATCGTGTTCCGAATGTTTGACGTGCACGTTTCGCGCCGGGGTACTGGCCTACCGATTTGGGTGCGAAGGGCCACAATGCTGTTGTTTCTCTTATTAGCCCTTTTAATCGCGCCGCTGGTCGGTCATATGATAGAAGGAAGACGTACCGGCCAGGATCGGCCGGTAGAATATCAGTTGGCACCACGCGTAAGGCAGGCCGTGCAGAAATACATTAGCCAATGGCCGGAGGTTGAGCTCATTACCCAAGGCCGAAACAGCGTGGAGCCTGAAGCCGCTATTACCATAATCTTAATGAGTGGAAAAAAGCTGCCTCCTGGGTTTGAAGAGGGCCTCACAAGGGTCGTACAAGAAGCTCGCGGTGACGAACCAGTTGTTCGTATATTTCCGATTCTTGCAGCGCGCCAGCAAGTGCCGAAAGATCAAGATTAAACGAAATAGCTAAGTTCTAATTTAGAATTATTCCAAAGCATTTTTAATTTGAAACTGCGACTCAAGAGAAAAATTTGTCCTCAAAATAGATAGGACCCTCAATTCAGCACGAACGTATAAGAAACTTGATTGTTAACTCACAGCCTGCACGCGCCAGTGACCTTACAGATGATACAATTATCGTCCTTGCATAAAGATTAAGATTTACATATGCATTACATAATTGAGAATACAACAAGTTCTGCCGATTTTCACTGAGAGGCTAAAGTGTAAAGAGCGCAAAAATATGCTATGAACGATTAAGTGTATAATAATTAGTGTATTTCTGAAGTTGATAAAGCAATACAAGGACCACATGAGCTAAATATTGGGTGCGTAGGAGGTAAAATCATGATTGAAACCAATAATTGCCTACGGGAAACCATCTTGCGACGAGGGGTGAGATCGGTGCTAATAGTTGGAGCAATAGCGCTGACAGTAATCATAACTTCAATGGTATTGGGCGCTGAGTCGGACTCTGGTTTAAAAAAAGCTTTGCTAAAAAATGAACCCTGGACGGGTGATTTTGACAAAATGACCGAAAAGCGGCAAATTCGAGTGTTGGTGACCTACAGCAAGACATTTTATTTTTTAGATCGGGGCCAACAGCGTGGCTTAACTTATGATCTGCTTGAAGAGTTTGAGAAATATGTCAATAAAAAGATTAAAGCAAAAACATTGAAAATAAATGTTGTATACATTCCTGTCCGACGCGATGAACTCATCCCTGGTCTTTTGAAGGGTCGGGGGGACATCGCCGTCGCCAATTTGACCATAACTTCACAACGCCAAAAAAAAGCGGATTTTTCCAACCCTCTAATGACGGGGGTACGAGAATTACTCGTAACCGGGCCCGCAGCGCCATCGATTGCTAGCCTTGACGATCTTTCGGGAAAGGAAATCCACGTCCGCAAGTCCAGCAGTTATTATGAAAGTCTGGTTGAGCTGAATGCGACTTTAAAAAAGAACGGTAAAAAGCCGGTTAAACTTATTCCAGCAGATGATTCACTTGAGGATGAGGATTTGTTGGAAATGGTCAATGCAGGCCTCATACCGATGATAGTCATGGACAGCCACAAAGCGCAATTCTGGACCCAGATTTTTAAAAAAATCCAGGTGCATGCAGAAATAAGCGTGAGAACCGGCGGCGAAATTGCCTGGGCTTTTCGTAAAAATAGTCCGAAGCTAAAAACCGTGATTAATAAATTTGTGGCAGACCACAAAGAAGGAACATTAATCGGTAATATGCTGTTTAAGCGCTACTTAAAAAACACCCAATACGTCAAGAATTCCATATCCAAACAGGAGTTGAAAAAATTCAGGGCCATGGTCAAGCTTTTTAAAAAATATGCGGGGCGCTATGACTTTGACTATTTGATGATTGCTGCTCAAGCCTACCAGGAATCCGGTCTGGACCATAGCAAAGAAAGTCCCGCCGGTGCAATCGGTGTCATGCAGTTGCTGCCAACCACAGCTGCAGATCCCAACGTCAACATAACCGATATTAATAAGCTGGAAAACAATATCCATGCCGGTACAAAATACCTGCGGTTTATCATTAATCAATACTATAAAGATGAGCCCATGGACAATGTCGATAAATTGCTCTTTGCATTTGCCTCATACAATGCCGGGCCGGCGAAGGTGAACAGATTGCGAAAAGAAACTG
>JASFEV010000283.1:0-5747 GCA_050124655.1 Desulfobacterales bacterium | reverse complement strand
TACTTATGTGGATTCAAAAGCGTTTTGCAGTTCCTTTGGCAATGGTTCAAAAAATTCGGCCGGAACCGTAAATTTTTCTTTAGCAGAGCCAGGAATTCGCTTGGTGCTTGGCGACCGTAAGGGGATCAGTCGTGCCACCGGCTCGCCGTATCGCGCAATCACGACTTCCTTTCCGTCCGCAATGAGCTTTGATAAGTGGGTTTTAGCCTCATGTATGTTAACTTGACGCATTTAAACTGCTCCTTTTTGAACTAAACTAAGTTTAGTTCAACTTTCGGTACCTGTCAATACCAATTTCTAATGCGAGCTGTATAGAGACGACGAATTAAGATGTTTTGGAAGCAACGGGCTGTGCTGTTACTGTTTCGGTGATTGAACATGCTGAGGATCTGAAAATTCAAAACCTTTTTCATTAAACAGTTTCAAGCATGCACTGACCACCTCTTCATCGTAAAGTTTGCCCCTGTTATCCGAAATTTCTTCCAGGGCTTTATCCAATCCGATTGAGGGTCGATACGGCCGGTGGGAGGCCATGGTTTCCACCACATCGGACACACCCAAGATGCGCGCCCCGATGAGAATCTCTTCGCCCCCGAGTCCATGGGGGTAGCCAGAACCATCAATGCGTTCATGATGTTGCAAAAGCGTCTGGGCGATCGGCCAGGCAAAATCAATGCCCTTCAAAATTTCGTACCCCATCTGTGAATGGGCCTGAATCATTTTTCGCTCGATATCCGTTAGTCGCACCGGCTTGCTGAGAATCTCGGCCGGTAGTGAGATTTTGCCGATATCATGGATGGATGCGGCCATGTAAATCCCCTCGACGTCTCCGGCGGGCAAATTGATTTCTCTGGCAATCGCCTGAGCCAGTTCAGCAACCCGGTGCTGATGCCCCGAGGTGTAAGGGTCTCGCATCTCAACCGCAAGTGCCATGGCTCGGATCGTTCCGTCCATTACTTTTTTGATATGATCCAAACTGAGTTGCAGCTGCCGCTGGATTCCTTTACGATCGGTAATATCTCTTAATGAGGCCAGATAAGCCTTTTGTCCTTGCCACTCGGTTTCCATGACGCGCATTTCAGCCACCATGGTCGTGCCGTCGCCAATCGTAATATCCAGTTCGGTGGGTTCTTCCGGCGATATCAAATGCTCGAAGGTCTGGCCGACGAAATGCCTTGCTTTCGTTCCGAATATGGATTCCGCTGCCGGGTTCATGAACCGCACAATGGCGTTCTCGTCCAGAATTAAAATGCCGTCGGCGTTGGCATGGATCATATTGCTGAAATTGCTTTCACTCATATGCAGCGCTTTTTCCGTTTCGCGATGAGATTCAACTTCCTTACGCAGGCGCTTGTTCGTTTTCAATAATGCATGTGTGCGTTTATCCACCAAGCTCTCCATCTCTTGATGAAGTTTGCGCAGCTCAGTTTCAGCCTGCCATTTTGCACTTAATGCGGTTGCGAATTGAAGAATTTCCTGTCGATGAAACGGCTTTTGCAGATACAGCAATTTATCCGGTGTATTCGGTTGTTTAATTGATATTCCCGAATTGGAACGCATAAAACCGCTGACCAGCACAATATTCGTATACGGATCCAACTTCAGAATCTGCTGCGCTGCCCATTCCCCATCCGGGCCCGGTGGCATTTTAAGGTCAAGAAAAATGACCGCATACATCTGCTCGAATTCCAGGGAAAGCCTGACAGCTTCAACCGCCTCTTTTCCCTGAGTGCAACAATCAAGATCGAAGACGGCAGATTGAAAATTCTTTTTTGCGTCCGAATTCAGGATCTGCTCATATAAATCCAGAATAGCCGGATCATCGTCAACGGCCAGGATGCGGTATATGGGTGGGGTGTTATCTGTCATGACAAATCGGTCTATTTGTAAAGCAGGCCTTCATGTGCAACGAACCTGATTAGAGCATAAATATAATTAATAGCAAATATATGTATTAATTACAACACCTTTTAAATTTGCTGAGCGTTTCAGATTATAAAAAGAGAACCTATTTAATGGAATTCTATCTTTTTTATTTTCATAATCTAAAACCCCAGAGGGGCTTGCCGATCTTACCGTATCTACTGCGTTAGATGCCGTTCCGCATAGAAAACTATAGCGGAACGCCACCTGCCTTGTAGCTACGACAACCTCGACAAGCGCTCAGCAAATTTACAATACTGAGCGTTTCAGATTTAACTAGACCGCGAACGGGCTCCTGCTTGTCAAAGCTAACTTCATTTGTTAATACCTGAACCGTGCATGAAAATTATTGCGAATATGAAAGCCTCCGACTCGTGCACAGTTCAGGAAACTATTTGACATGATTAAACCGGCAGAGCAGAGCAAGTTGATTTTAGCCTCCAATTCCCCGCGACGAAGCCATTTATTGGCGCAAGCGGGGCTAAATTTTTCTGTAATTCCAAGTGATGTGGACGAGCAGAAGCTGGCGATGTCTGATCCTGATGAGTACGTCAGAGCACTGGCTGAATCCAAGGCGAGGGATATATCCGAAAAGCATCCAGATAGCTGGATCATTGGAGCTGACACAATTGTGCTCATTGAACAGCAGATTCTCGGCAAACCGGATTCAACAGACGTCGCCAGAAATATGTTGAGGCATCTGAGCGGCAAAATGCATCAAGTGTACACCGGTTATTGTATTAGCTGCAAAAAGGAAAAGCGGTTATTTTCGGATGTGGTAAAAACAGATGTATACTTCAAAGAGCTCAGCGATCGAGAAATCGAATGGTATATTCAAACCGGCGAACCGTTCGACAAAGCCGGAGGTTACGGTATCCAGGGCATTGGCGCCTTTTTGGTTGAGCGCATTAATGGATCCTATACGAATGTGGTTGGACTGCCGGTGTGTGAGGTTATGAGCTTTCTGATTGGAGAAGGTGTGATCGTTTTAGATTAAGATCTCACCGCACAGGCGCAGAGAACGCAGAGAGATTTTTATTTTCTTCTTTAATTTAATTAGATGAGAAATGCAAATATCGTAATTTATCACCTTCGTGCTTATTATTAGAATCAAAAATGAAAAAGCGACTGGATCAGATAAAAGAGCGGATACGACAAGCGGCTGAAACCAGTGGAAGGGATGCGGATTCCGTTCGACTTGTAGCGGTTAGCAAAACCGTTCCTACAGATATTGTCCGGCAAGCTCTGGAGATCGGCGTAACCATTCTAGGCGAAAATTATGTTCAGGAAGCGCAAAAAAAATTTCAGACCCTGGTTCAATACCCGGCCTCGTGGCATTTTATCGGTCATTTGCAATCCAACAAGGCCAAGTATGCCGTGCGGCTCTTTGATATGATTCATTCGGTGGATTCGCTCAAACTGGCGCGTGAGTTGGACAAGCAGGCCGCCAAATTAGGTAAGATCCAGCAAATCCTGGTGCAGGTCAATATCAGCGGGGAGGAAACCAAATCCGGTATTGCGGCTGATGAGACAATGGCCTTGATCACCGCGATCAGCCAGATGAAAAATTTGAGCCTTAAGGGCCTAATGACCATGCCGCCCTATTTTTACCAGCCTGAAAAAGTTCGGCCTTTTTTTGCCGCCTTGCGCAAACTGCGAGATCAGATCAACGAGCAACACATTCCTAATGTCTCTATAGAAGAGCTATCTATGGGGATGACCGGTGATTTTGAAGTTGCCATTGAAGAAGGCGCAACACTGGTGCGGATCGGCACAGCCATCTTTGGAGAAAGAAAATGAAAGTCCTCTTGCATATCTGTTGCGCGAACTGCGCCATATATCCCATCAAAACCATGCGGGAAGAAGGTTTGGAAGTGATGGGCTTTTTTTACCGTCATAACATCCACCCTTATACCGAATGCGTCAAACGACAGGAAGCTCTTGAAGCCTATTCTGAACAAATGGACTTGAAGGTTATTTATCAGGATGGCTACGATGTGGAAGGATTTATCCAAAATGTCGCCTTTCGGGAGTCGGAGCGCTGCAATTATTGCTATCATGACCGACTGCGGTCAACCGCACTCATCGCCAAACGTGGAAGATTCAATTACTACTCATCCACATTGCTTTACAGCAAAAAGCAGCAGCATAATTTAATCCGCTCGATGGGCGAATCGATTGGAAAATCGGTGGGGGTGCCGTTTCTATACCAGGACTTTCGAGTGGGCTGGAAGGAAGGGATTGACTGCTCCAAACAAATGGGGCTCTACCGGCAGCAATACTGCGGGTGTATTTACTCTGAAAAAGACCGTTACTATAAACCTTGAGAAATGGCTATTTTTCCGATTAGGGTCGTTCTCCGCGGATTTCTGCCCTCGACGTACTCAAAGTACGCCTCGGACAAAAATCCTTGTGCGGCCTACCTCATCAAAAAAATCCCTCATTTCTCTTATTTTTTTCAATAACAGTGCTGCTATCATTTTAATTGTTAAGATTTTATCTACCCCTTGGTTTAACATTTTAGGAACTAACGAATTGACCCATCAAACAAGTTAACGATCCATAGTGATATATGTTTGGGAATTTTATATACTTCATTATTGTTCTGCTGATATATCTGACGTATCAGCCTTCAGAAGATACCAATTTTAGCGCTTTAGAAACGATAGCGTTTTTTATCGGTTTAATCGTCTTCTTTTTCTACTTTACCGCATTTCTGTTTCGCCGACTCGAAAAACGAATGGCGAGCAACGATTTTGCTGCGCTCGATGCACAATTTCATTCTATTTTGCTGCGCCAGTCCATCATGGCGATTCTGATATTCGCCATCGACATATACGGCCTTAGTCTCCCATCTTTTTTCATCGATATTCCGATCTTTTCGATCATACCGACCCTTGAAGCATTATTGTTTCTGGCGCTTTTCGTTTTTTACCTCGCGCTCGTTTGGGCCTGTGCCTATGGTACCTACAAAAAACTCTACCGTAATGATATTTCCCAAAAAGCATATGTTCTTTCCAATATTACCTTTTCAGTCCCGGTATTGCTGCCCTGGTTGCTTCTTTCCGGATTCGCCGATCTGATCAAAGTCTTACCTTTTGAGTGGCCGGCACGCTTTCTTGAAACCACTGAAGGCGAGATAACGTATTTCGTGCTATTTCTAATTGCAGTAGCAGTAGTCGGACCCATGATGATTCAAAAATTGTGGCGCTGCAAACCGCTCGAAACGGGTGAACATCGTCGGCGGATTGAAGACTTATGCAGGAAGGCCGGAATTGCCTATGCCGATATTCTATACTGGCCGATTTTCGGCGGCAAAATGATTACCGCCGGCGTCATGGGGCTGATTAAAAAATTTCGCTATATCCTTGTCACCCCTTCACTGCTGCGCTTGCTGGAACCTGAAGAAATCGATGCCGTCATTGCTCATGAAATCGGACATGTCAAAAGAAAACACCTCATATTCTATTTGCTGTTTTTTGTCGGCTATATGCTTCTGTCTTATGTGACATTTGATATCATTTTATTTGGCATCGTATATGCCGAACCGATCTACTGGTTGATCAATAAAACAGGATTCGACCAAACGACCATATTTTCAGCCCTATTTAGTTTCGTGATTATCATTATATTTTTAATTTATTTTCGCTTTATTTTCGGGTTTTACATGCGCAATTTCGAACGACAGGCCGATATTTTTGTCTACTCGCTATTTGATTCAGCCCAACCCCTCATCTCTACGCTTGAAAAAATTGCGTCTACCAGCGGACAATCTATCGACCGTCCCAACTGGCATCATTTTTCGATCAGGCAACGCATCAATT
>JASFEV010000282.1:0-5756 GCA_050124655.1 Desulfobacterales bacterium | reverse complement strand
CTATTAGGTTAATTCGCATAATTTAAACGATATTTTTTTATTTTTCGCAGAAAAACGAAAATAAATTCTTGACAACAAAATAGGATTTGCCTTAAGTTGCTGAATATTGATATGCAATCAAAACAGCTCAAATGTTCTGGGTGTTTTTGACAATCAAGATAACCGTGAGCTTTTAAATGATCAAAGAATATTAGAAGTTATCTCAAAAATAGTAGATCACGTCCGAGGGCAAGGCGCAAACCGATTCAAAAGTGGAGCATACACGAAAGTATTCGAGCATTTTGAATCGGGGTGCAATCCGCCATAAATATTGGCGGACCATTGGGCGCCTGTCCGCCGCAGGCGGGTTAGATGCATTTTTGAGATAACTTCTGGAAACCAGCAAAGGAGGACGCGAAATGTCACTGCCATTAATGAAAAACTATATCAACGGGGAGTGGATGGAATCCAACTCAGATAAGATTGGCGATGTTTGGAACCCGGCCACTGGAGAAAAAATTGCCCAGGTAGCCTACGGCACCGCAGAAGACGTCGACAAAGCGGTCAAAGCTGCCAAGGATGCTTACTGGGAGTGGCGCACGACACCGCCTTTGACACGGGCTCGCTACCTGTTTCGCATCAAGGAAGCCTTTGAGGAAAATTTCGAGGAGATCGCTAAAGTTCTGACCACCGAGCAGGGCAAGTGCATCGACGAGGCCCGCGGTGAAGTGCGCCGCATGATCGAAAATGTGGAGCATGCCACCGGCGTCACGACCCTGATGACCGGGTACACCCTGGAAGACATCGCCAAGGATATTGATTGTATGGGCCATAAGCAACCGCTGGGGGTTTTCGCAGCGATTGTCCCCTATAACTTCCCGGGAATGGTGGCCTGGTGGTTTCTGCCGTATGCGCTTGTGACCGGTAACACTTTCATCGTCAAGCCTTCCGAGCAGGTACCCATGACGCAAACCAAAATTTTCGAGATTTTGGAAGAGATCGGTCTTCCCGAAGGCGTTTTGAATATGGTGCACGGATCCCGTGATGTGGTCAATGGCTTGTTGGATCATCCGGACGTTGAGGGCATCTCTTTTGTGGGCTCCACCCCCACAGCCAAATACATTTATCAGCGCTGCGGCGAAACCGGCAAGCGGGTTCAGGCGCTGGGCGGTGCCAAGAATATCGTGGCAGTCATGCCGGATGCCAACCTGGATGCGGCCATGCCTTCTATGATTACCTCTTTCTATGGATGTACCGGTCAGCGCTGCCTGTCGGGAGCGGTGCTGGTGCCGGTGGGCGATATCGCCGACGAGCTGATTGAAAAATTCACATCAGCCGCCAAGGCGATGAAAGTCGGCAGCGGCCTGGATGAACAGGCCTTAATGGGACCGCTGGCCACTGCTGCCCACAAGGAAAAGGTGTTGGGCTATATCGAAAAAGGCATTGAAGAAGGGGCTGATCTGGTAATGGATGGCCGTGATTTTACAGTCCCTGAATTCCCGAATGGATTTTTCGTCGGTCCGACCTTATTTGACAACGTTAAACCCGATATGACCATCGCCAAAGAGGAAATTTTCGGCCCGGTGGTCAGTGTGGTGCGTGCCAAAGATCTGGATGAGGTCATCGAGCTGATCAATACCCGGGGCTTTGCGAATGCTGCCTGTATTTATACCAACAATGGTGCGACTGCCCGGGAATTTAAATATCGCGTCCTGCCGAGTATGGTGGGCATCAATATCGGCATCGCGGCGCCAATGAGCTTTTTCCCGTTTGGCGGTGCCGGCGGTTCGATGTTTGGCGATACCAAGGCACATGGCCAGGAGATCTTTAATTTCTTTACGGATACTAAGGTTGTCATTCAACGCTGGTTCTAAAACTGGCTTTAATTCCATCATCTCTTGGCCGATAGCGGTGTTGCTCGAAGCAGAAAACCGCTAACGTACTCAATGTACGCGGCGCAATTTTTTGCTCCTCACGCCTTGCTATCGACCAAGAGCTAAAGATCTTAAAGCCAGTTTAACAATTAACATAACAAACCGGCACAAGCCGTGCCAGCGGACATGATCTAAATTTTTAAAACCAAAATTACAAATATCTCCTTTTTTAACGGGCCCAACGGGCAAAACCGGCTCAACGGGCTAACCTAAAGAGGCAATATAGAATAACCAAAACAATTTACGGTTTGAATAAATCATCATGTTAAATTAAACGAAAGAGAGGAAAAAATGCCTCTTGAGAATTTTGGGAGTATCCTCAATTTTGCCGAAGAACTAGAGTTGCAGGATCTCGGGTTTTATAAAACTCTGGTGGAAAATCCGGCCTGCGCGGAACACAAACCGATGTTTGAGGCATTTGCGGCCGCCATAGATAAAAATGTCAAAACCGTGCAGCGAACCCGCCGCGAAAATGTGACCGAAATGATCCTGGAACCCATCAAGGATTTTATCCGCGCACCCTTTTGCGAAGAGTGTGTGGGTGTCGATAAGATGGACGCAGCAGAGGCGCTGGATGCTGCGCGGCGCTTAGAAGACAGAGCGGTTCGCTACTATACTGAAGCCGCCACAAAAATCAAGGCCCAGCCTGAAGTTGCCCGTGCCTTAAAGCTCCTAGGTAAAAAACATGCCGCTCACCTAGCAAAGCTTAATGAATTATAAAGTCTGCCGGCGAGGATGCCCTAAATTTACAGCATACGGTCGATTACAGCAAAAAATATGCGAATCTGTTGATTAAAACACCATTGGTGTTAGACAGGTAACCGTGCCAGTCCGCAGGCAATGGACTTCGCGCACGCTAACGGACCAACCGACAAAAAAGGAGCAGATAAAATGAGTCAAGCGGTCGAAAAAATCAAAGCGTTGACGGATCACACTTTCGGCACCTGGAATCAACAGTCGGGCTGGAAAACCCCCATGCTGGTTACCGATGCCGAAGGGATTTATTTTTACAACGCGGATGGAAAGCCGTTCATCGATTTTTCTTCACAATTGATGTGCTCGAACCTGGGGCACAAGAACAAGGCCGTTATCGAGGCGATTGTGAAGCAGGCTGAAAAACTGCCCTATGCCGCGCCGGGATTTGTTACCGAGGCTTCCATCGCAGCGGTGGAAGCGCTTAAAACGGTGGTACCGGAGCCGTTGAACCAGTTCTTTTTCTCAACCAGCGGGACAGAAGCCAACGACGGCGCCCTGATAATGACGCGTCAAAGCAAGGCGCCGGCCTATAAAATCGTATCCCGCTATCACTCCTACCACGGGGCCACTTCCGGCGGGCTGTCATTTACAGGCGACCCGCGCCGCTGGCCAGCCGAGCAGGCACGCTATACTGTGCAGGGCGTCCGGTTTGCACCTGATAATTATTGCTATCGGTGCCCGTTCAAAATGAGCTATCCGGAATGTGACATCCAGTGTGCCCGCTATCTGGATTATCTTTTCAAGGAAGAGGGCAATGTGGCCGCATTTATCATTGAGCCGGTTGTCGGAACCAACGGCCGCATCGTGCCGCCGCCGGAGTATTTTCCAATTGTTCGCCAAATATGCGATGAAAACGATGTGCTGCTGATCGCAGATGAAGTGATGTCCGGCTGGTTCCGGACCGGTAAGGCTTTTGCCATGCAGAACTGGAACGTTGCCCCGGACATCATGACAACCGCCAAAGGCGCCAGCAATGCATACACCCCGGTGGCGATCACCATGACTACTGAAAAAATCAAAAGCCATTTCGAAAATGAGTTTTTCTGCCACGGCCACACCTATGCCTATCACGCTCTGGCTGCTTCGGCCATACCGGCAGCAGTGGCGGAATATGATAAATTATTCAAATCCGGCCTGCCGCAGAAAGTAAGCCAGCACCTCGAGAAAAAACTTTATGAGCTCGGTGATAAACACATCTGTGTCGGCGATGTCCGCGGAATCGGGCATTTCTGGGCGTTTGAAATCGTCAAAAACCGCGAAACCAAGGAGCCTTTTGACATCAAACCGGATAAATTGAGCGGCAAGGCGCTGATGACAGGCAAGATTGCCGGCGAATGCATGCAAAATGGGCTTTACATAGCGCCTTGGTACGATACCCTGGTCATCGCGCCGCCATTGATCATCACCGAAGATCAAATCGATGAGGCCATCGACATTCTCGATAAATGCCTGAAGATCGGGGATGAGCAGGCTGTTGAAACTAATGTTCCAGCCTCAAGAAGCTCTGTTTACAAATAGTTAATGGATTCACTTGGCTAGACACTTACAGGAAGCCAGCCGGAGTTCGTCTCCGGCTGGCTTTTTGCCCAACACACCCGATGCAAACCAAAGGCCTTCAGCCGATTGAAATATCTTCACTTAATGACACTCACAAGCGGCCCGATATAAATTCTCATTAAAATTAAAGATTTGTAGTTAAATTGCCAATAATAGTGTGAAGGTCCCCATTTTAATGCAGCGGTAAATTTGATACCATTTTGAAGGGCAACCGGGCGGCATAAAGGTCAAGCCAGAACCCGCGGCGGATCTGATGGTATCTGATAATTTTCGATCAAAAAGGTGCAAGCCAGACAACACTATAACATACTGAAATTTATAAATAATATTTCTTTCAGATTGACACTTTCTTCATAACTTTTTATAATCATTTAATAATTGAATTTTTTTGAAAACAGACAATCGGGCACCCACACAAGTGGTTTTCTAAAAACCATATATAAATTATTAAACATTATTTCAGTAATTTATAACTGATACTGATAAAAATATGGCCATTATTAATCTAAAAAAGCGGGAGGTTGAATGTAAAATCGTATACTATGGTCCGGGAAGAGGCGGTAAGACGTCTAACCTGCAGTATGTTTTCCAAAAAAGCCGTCAATTAATGTCCGACGAGATGGTCTCCATTAAAACAAAGGGCGACCTGACCCTCTTTTTTGATTTTGTCCCCATGGGAGTGGGAAAAATTAAGGGTTGTGATGTCCGGGTTCAATTGTATACCGTACCAGGCCAGGTGAAATACAGCTCAACCCGCAAACTGGTCCTCAAAGGCGTTGATGGCCTGGTTTTTGTCGCAGACTCCCTTAAAATTCGCCATGAAAAAAACATTCTTTCCTTAAAAGACCTCGCTCTAAATCTACAAAGCTATGGCCTGAATATCATGCAGATACCGCTCATTCTTCAGTACAACAAGCGCGACCTCGCAGCGGAAGGGGTTCCGTTAATGTCAGTGGAAGAGATGGAAAGAGCTTACAACCATCAGCTCAAAGTGCCGTCATTTGCAGCTAGCGCCGTAACCGGCCAAAATGTGAATGCCACTTTGAAGGCGTGTTTGGTGGCGACGCTTAGGTCCCTTAAAAAAGAAGCCGGCTGGTAAAAACTTGATGGCAAATACCCATCTTTTGCCCGATGGCGGTGTTACAATCCGATGCAAACCGGGTGGGGATACACCCCGCCCCTACTTTTGATTAAATACATTTGTAAAATTATTTAAAGATAAGCATTGAAAGGACCCAAAGTCGGTTTGATTGAGCAATGCAGGATCATTCTTGAAATTCGCGACGATAGGTCTTACCGGATCCCATCATCACGCTGATGGGGTGCAGGGTTTTGATGTTTTCACAGACGATTTTAATGGCCGCTGCAATGGGTATGGAAATCAGCGCTCCGACAAATCCCCATAACCAGCCCCAGAATAAAAGTGACAGCAGAATCACCACCGGGCTTAAGTTTAACTGATCCCCCATGACCTTTGGCGCCACGGCGTTTCCCATGCCCATCTGGATGGTGGTCACCGATAAAAGGGTT
>JASFEV010000281.1:0-5760 GCA_050124655.1 Desulfobacterales bacterium | reverse complement strand
AGCGTGTTGAAACTCGACAGCGCAAACTGATTATCAAATTATCTTTTCTCAAGCCATTTCTAAAAAAAGGAGAAAAGATCCTATTAATTTCAACCGGATATTCGCCCATCAATTCCCCGGCCCAGTATGCCACCGGATTTTTGTTTGTGTATCTTAAGCGCTCCTTGTTGGTTTTCACCAACTTTCGAATTTTACATGTACCCACCACACCGGGTTACAAGTTCAAGCAGTCCATATCTCAAATTCTTTATGTCGATTGCGAATCCATCGCGCTCAAAGGCGGGACCCTGGTTGTTCGATATGCAAAATTGGGCGGGATCGAAAAATTTAAATCCATTGGACTTTCTGAAAGAAAAAAAATTAAAGCGCTGATGAAACGCATGCCGCTTTCAGGAATCCAGAGCCGTTTGGGCCGGCGCTCCCATCTCTGCCCGCAATGCGCACATTTGCTTGAGGCTGGAAAATACAGCTGCAATGCCTGCCAACTGAAGTTTAAGAACAAAATTGCCGCCTATATTCTGGCCCTTCTATTTCCAGGCGGCGGCTATTTTTATACCCGTCATTATTTAATTGGCTTGCTGAATGCGCTGGTCGAAGTTTTTCTGCTGGGATACTTCTACCTGATCCTGAAAGACGTGATTAGCAAGGCGGAAAACCGTATGACCTATTTGGTGGCGCTTGGCGCTATTTTTGTGGTCGTCAAACTAATTTCAGTCATTCATTCCACCCATTTTATTGATGAATTTATTCCCACAAAAAAGAAAATCCAGACGAATCTTTTGGCCACCAGACCCCGCCCCAAGAAGCAAAAAGAAAAATCAAAAGACCGAAAATAAATTTCGGTCTTCAGTTGGCCGGTTTTGCCCGTTGAGCCGGTTTGCCGGTTGAAATGAATTAAAAAATTCTTGCCAGAAAGCTGGGATGCCAGAAGGCTTGAAAGCTTTGATTATTTAGACATGTCTGATTTTGTCGTTTTCGATAATGCAGGCTTCCTAGCTTCATAGCCTCTCAGCTTCCCAGCGCTTGGCACGGGGGCGGGCTAACCTGCCTGAGTGTGGACAAGCGGGGAACGGGTTCAACCTCATTGAAACAGCCTTATTTAATTGAACACAAATTAGAAGCCGTTTTAAACTGTAGATTACGTCCAAGGGCAAGGCGAAAATCGATTCAAAAGTGGAGCATACACGTTAGTATTCGAGCATTTTGAATCGGTTTTTAACGCAGCCCTTGGACATTAGATGCATTTATGGGATAGCTTCTAACGGTTCCATGAGAATAGTGAGGCCCCCAAACCCAAAAAACCCAGTGTCATCAGGGAAAGGACGATGATTTCCGGACTGATCTGGATCAGTCCGGCGCCTTCATGCATGACTTTGCGAGCGGCGGTGAGCATGTGAGTGAGCGGAAAAATTTTGGCAAAAGTTTTGACCCACGCCGGTGCGCCTTCCATCGAAAACCAGACTTCGGACAAAAACATCATCGGCCAGGAGATAAAGTTTAAAATTCCGGTGGTAAATTCCTCGCTGGTTCCCCGGGAGGCCAGCACTAAACCCAGGGAAGTCAGACTCAGGCTGCCCAGAAAGAAGACGAAAAACAAATCCAGATAGCTGCCCTGAACGTCGAATGAAAAAATAAGATCACAACCCGTCCAGACGACCATCAGGGTAAACATCAGCAAAAAAATGCGCGATATGGCCTGGGCGGTGATGTACTCAAAAGCCGTCAACGGAGTGACCTTCAGGCGTTTTAACACCCCGTTTTTTCGATACCGCACCACGACATAGCCCACACCCCACAGCGCACTGAACATCATGTTCATGGCCAAAATGCCGGGAAACAGCCAATCGATATAACGAATGGCGCTGCCCTGTATTTCCTTTTTTTCAGCGTTGGGTTGGCTGTCAGGCGGAATCAGGCTGGCTTTAAACATTTGCTCGACCACATACCCTTTGGGGGAGGAATCGCTGACCCAATATTGATGCGGTTCCTGGCCGATTTTTAACAAAAAATCTATTCGTTGATGCTTGAGTTTTCTTAATCCTTCGGCGGCATTCTGAAATCCGATGAATTTAAGATGGTTCATTTCCTTGAAGCGCTGTGGAATGTCAAGCGCTGCCATCGGGATCTGCGCTGATTCGGCTGGAAATACGCCGATTTTATATTCGGTGTAGGCTTTGCCGCCAAAGATAATACCGAAGCCGGCCACCAGCAGAAATGGAAATATAAAGTTCCAGCCAAATGCCGACTTGTCGCGGAAAAACTCAAGATTTCTGGCTTTCAAAATAGCCCACAGTCGTTTAAGGCGCATATTTATTCTCGCAACTGACGTCCGGTTAAATTTAAAAACACCGTCTCCAGATTCGGCGAGCGGACGGTCATATCTGATAAGTCGATACCATAGGCGATTAACTGCTCCAGACACTGATTAACATCGTCGGTTTTAATTTCGACCCTATCTTTAACGGTGCGCACGGGCAGCGGAAAGTCATCCGTTTTGGGGGTGAAGCGTTCCCGGGGCATAACCACAGTCGAGCTGCGGCTGTGTTGCCGGATCAATGCATCGGGTGTTCCCTGGCTGATAATCTTACCGTAATCCATAATGGCGACTTCATCACAGAGAAACTGGGCCTCCTCCATGTAATGGGTGGTCAAGATGATGGTCTTGCCTTCAGCTTTAATGTCTTGGATCAGGTCCCATAAATTACGACGGGCCTGAGGGTCGAGCCCGGTGGAAGGCTCATCCAGAAAGAGCAGCTCCGGCTGGTTGATCAACGCCAGCGCCAGCAGAAAGCGCTGGCGCTGCCCACCTGAAATTTTATCATTGTATTGATCCAAAAATTCATCCAGGCGGCATAGCTCGACAAGTTCTTGGATCGAGGCGGTCTGCATGAAAAAGCTTTTAAATGTTTGCAAGGTTTCGCGAACGGTCAGAAAATTCAGCAACGCCGTGCTTTGGAATTGAATGCCGACTTCTTCTCTGAATGATGGGGTGCGGGGGCGGCCTTTATAGAATATTTCTCCAGAGGTTGGCAGGATCACATCTTCAACCACTTCAATTGTGGTGGTCTTGCCGGCACCGTTGGGGCCGAGCAATCCAAAACAGACGCCTTGATCGAGCGCGAAACTGACGCCGTCTACGGCAACCACCGAGCCGTAATGTTTGACCAGGTTTTTGACTTCTAATATGGGGTTCATAGGTTCAAGGTTCAGAGTTCAAAGGTTCAGCGTTCCGGTACTTCAGCCGCTGGCTTCTCGCTTCTGGCTACTGGCTAAAAGCCTATGACCAGTGACTGACAGCCAGCTGCCGGCAGCCAGCAGCCAGTGACCAGTAGCGAGTAGCTGAATAATATGACATTCGAGGCCAAAATACGCTGCTATGATAAATCTTTCGAATGATTTATCAACCTTTTTTATCCAGGCGATTGTATGAATCGAATCGCAATTGGTCTGAGCGAGCAAATGGCTTGACATTCGGTTTATTGCACCTTAATTTTGCCCAGCATGATGGGCGCACACGCGCCCATCGGTTTAACCCGTTGAGCCCGTTAGCCCGTTCGCCGGTTATATCAGGTAAGATTAGATCGTATTCCTTTAAATCGAAAGACAAAGCCTAAGGTAGACTTATGCCCCCGGTAATATCCATTGTGGGTCGCTCTCAATCCGGCAAAACAACCCTGATTGAAAAACTGATTCCCGAATTCAAGCGTCGCGGTTATACCATCGGCACCATTAAACACTCACACCATAATCCGGACATTGATCGGTCGGGCAAGGATAGTTCGCGCCACAAAGCAGCCGGTGCCGATACCGTTATCTTTCATTCACCTGGAAAAATTGCGATGGTCAGAGATGATCATGCCGGCGACATGGATAGCCTGCTGGGCTATTTTAACGATGTCGATCTGGTGATTACCGAGGGCTACAAATCAGGCAACAAACCCAAAATTGAGGTTGTGCGTTCAGCGCGGCACACCGAACCGCTTTTAAAAGATGACACGCTTCTGATGGCGGTGGTCACCGATGTCGACCTGCAATTAACAGTTCCCATTTATGGATTTGAAGATGTGGTGCCGTTGGCTGATATGATCGAAAAAAAATTTCTATGAAGCCGTCATTATCTGCGGATACCTTCAGGAGCCTGACCTGGCCCGAACTTACTCCCGCAACACTGCTCAAACGTTACAAGCGATTTCTGGCGGATGTTTTATTTTATCCAGAGAATGGATGCCCGGGTGTTCCGTCCGGCCGACCACATTGATCCTGACTACGCTCGCCGATTGCGGCAAGCGGTCGCAAAAGGGATTGAAATTATGGCTTATGATGTGCACATAAGCCTTCAAGGGATTAAATTAAACAACAATATCCCCTGCGAGCTTTGATTGTGTGCCGTAACGACATTTGACATCCCTCCAGAAATCAGATAATTTCTTCTTTTTTAATTGGAGAAAATAAACCTGCGGAAAGATGTCCGATTATTCTTTAGAAAATTTGATGTGCCACCGGGATAACCTGGAAAGCGTCCTGGATAATCTCAAAGAAGGGATTATCGCCCATGATATGGACCGGCGCATCTTCTTTTTCAATGCCGAAGCCGAACGCATCACCGGTTACCCGCGTGAAGAAATACTGGGGCGTGATTGCCACGAGGCTTTTGGCTCCCCGTTTTGCGGTGAGCGCTGTGTCTTTTGTGAGCATCCGCCAAACTTGGCGGAAAAATCTGAATACACCATCAATATAAACACCAAAAGCGGTGAACAGCGGCGCATTGAGATGACGGTCACCAGCATGCGGGATGCGGACGACGAATACACCGGTGTGCTGAGCTCTTTTCGCGATATCACTGATATCTTCAGCCTCAAGGAGCGCGCCGGGGAGCTGACCAGCTTCGGCAACATCATCGGCCAGGACAGCAAGATGATCGCGATCTTCAAACAGATCAAAGACGTTGCCGATTATGATTACCCGGTGCACATTGCCGGTGAAACCGGTACCGGTAAGGAGCTGGTGGCGGCAGCCATCCATAATGAAAGCCGACGCGGTGGCGCACCCTTTGTGCCCATCAATTGTGGTGCTTTGCCGGAAGGCTTGATTGAAAGTGAACTTTTCGGGCACGTCAAAGGCGCTTTTACCGGCGCGTTGCGAGATAAAAAGGGCCGCTTTGAGCTGGCCGACGGCGGCTCGGTATTTCTGGATGAGGTCACTGAGCTTTCAAACAACATGCAGGCCAAGCTTTTGCGGTTTTTGCAGGAAGGCCAGTTTGAAAGAGTTGGTGGTGAACAAACCGTCACGGTGGATGCGCGGGTGATCAGTGCCACCAACAAGAATCTGAAAGATACCGTTAAACGCGACAAGTTTCGCGAAGATCTCTATTACCGGCTCAATGTGATTCCCATCCAGCTGCCGCCGCTGCGTGAGCGCAAAATAGATATTCCCCTGCTGAGCGAGCACTTTTTGCAGGAAGCCCGTGAGCGTTACGGCCCTAAAAAATTGCGCATTTCCAACAAGGCGATGTCACTGATGCTTGACTACAGCTGGCCGGGCAATGTGCGCGAATTACAGAATGCCATCCAGTTTGCCATCGTGAAATCCAACAACCGGATCATCAACGCCGATGATCTGCCGCTGGAGTTGCGCGATCTTGAAAATATCTGCGTGCGACGGGGGCCATCTCGTAAATTGGATGTTGATTCAGTTCGATCGGCCCTTGAACGAACCGGCGGCAACAAGGTCAAAGCCGCCAAGCTGCTGGGTGTGGGCCGT
>JASFEV010000280.1:0-5772 GCA_050124655.1 Desulfobacterales bacterium | reverse complement strand
AAGGTTTGAAAGTAAGCCTACGGGATAAAGGGTTACCCTTCGGAAAAGAAGACTTGGGCAACGACCAGCCCAACACGAACGAATCCTTTTTTCGGCTGCAGGAATACCTCGACGAAATTCAACTGAATAATCTGGGCCCGGACGGCAAAGAGCTGGTGCTCATCAAGCAGCTGAAGAATAAGGATATTTCCGACTACTACGCCGCCTGCGATTTAGAACCTTATGAAGCCACTCCAGTGACAATTGCACCATCTCCCGATACATTCAAATGCCGCGTGCGGCGGATGGAACCAGCCGATGCCCCGGAGGTATCCAAAACCATATACAAAACATATGGCTATACCTATCCCCACAATTATGTCTACTACCCGGAAGAAATTGTCGCTCTTAATGAAAGTGGCCGGGTGCATTCGGCCGTTGCCGTGGCATCAGATGAAGACATTGCCGGCTATGGGGTCTTTCAGATCTGGAATGAAAACCCGCAAATCGTAGAAATGGCACAAGGCGTGGTCAAACCCGAGTATCGTTCAATGGGCTGTTTTGGCAATATCACCCGTTACCTTTTGGATCAGGCCAAAGCCGCCGGCATCAAAGGCGCTTTTGGCGAGGCCGTCACCAATCATACCGTATCGCAACACACGATGCACGGATTTGGATTCAGAGACTGTGGCCTAAGGCTGGGATTGATACCATCCGATACGGTCTTTAAGGAAATGAAGGCTGCTGTTTCGCAACGTATCAGCATGGTGGTGCAGTTTTTATATTTGCAACCGCCAACGGCGGTTTCCCGAAAGGTTTATGCGCCGCCGCATCATCAAGGCATCCTGATGGACCTGTACCAAGAGTTGGGTGTTAAACCCACAATGATAACTGCTGCGACGGCATACGATAAAAATCAATCATCGAATACTGAATTTAAAATTAAGCTGTTCGGATCGATGAATTATGCCCGCGTGATGATTGACGGTTATGGAGAAAATACCATTGCAGCCATTAAAGCGGAAGTGCGTGAACTTTGTCTGAAAAAAATCGAAATCATTAATCTATTTTTGAACCTCGCCGATCCACTCACCACCGGCACCACAGCACAAATTGAGAAAATGGGTTTTTTCTTTGCCGGCATATTGCCCAATGGATTTAAAGATGGTGATGCCTTGATTCTGCAATATTTAAATAATGTGCCCATCGATTATGACGCCATTCAGGTCAAATCTGCCATGGCCCAAAAGCTGCTCGCCTATGTGCGTAAGCAGGATCCAAATTTAAAATAAGGTTCAGGGTTGCGCGTTGCGTGTTTCGCGTTATGCGTTATGCGTAAGTGATGGGTTGAGTTATCGAGGACGAGTACGAGGACGACGACGAGGACGAATGCGTATGCTATATATCGTACTCGTCCTCCTACTCGTCCTCGTCCTCGGATGTTATAATGGTGTCGTATTACACAAATGGCGGATACATGCGCCCCCTGTTAGGCAATGCTTGCTCGCCGCACAATTCGGCTGCCAGCAGTCAGAGACCTGAGCAGCCAACGGCCAGAAACGCGCAGCCTGGTTAAGAAGTCATATAAAGCAAAGCAGAAGTAAAGCAGTTTATCTGAGGAAAATGATATGCCAATAACACTATATCGACTCGGGAAATGGGGCTGGCTCATTTTGCTGATATTTATCGTTGTATTGAGCGGCTGCCAAACGAAAACACACAGACAAAGTGAAGGCACCAAACTGGAGCCGGTCGCTTTTTCCGATGCCCAGTGGACGGGCCTTGCTGTTTCAAAGGGTGGTCGATTGTTTGTCAACTACCCACGCTGGTCGGACAATGTTCCCGTTTCGGTGGCTGAGCTTAAAGATGGCGTTCCGATCCCCTACCCTAATGATGTTATGAATAACTGGCAACCCGGTAAAGACCCAGCCTCGCATTTCATCTGCATCCAGGCTGTTTTTATAGATGACAAAAACAGATTATGGATTTTAGATCCGGCGAATCCCCAATTCAAAGGGATTGTAGCGGGAGGCCCCAAACTGCTGCAGGTGGATCTGGCCACCAATAGTGTTGTCCGGACATTTCGCTTCGACACCCGGATTGCGCCCCAAAACAGTTATCTCAACGATGTGCGCATCGATACGCAGCGGGAGTTCGCGTTCATGACAGATTCTGGAGAGGGTGCCCTGGTTGTACTGGATCTTAACACAGGCACAGCGCGCAGGGTTCTGCAAAACCATCCGTCCACTTCTTCCGAAGATGTGACCCTGACGATCGGTGGCAGTCCTTGGTTGCGGAACGGTGTGCCACCCCGCGTCCATGCCGACGGCATTGCCTATGATAACTCAGCCGACATGCTTTATTACCAGGCGTTGACCGGGCGCACTATGTACCGTATGTCGGCGGCATGGCTGCGCCGATTCCTGCTTTCGGAGATGGTGATTGAGACAAAGGTTGAAACGGTGGGTAAGACCGGTGCTTCAGATGGGCTTATATTCGGCCCCGACCAAAAAGTGTATATATCCGCCCTGGAGCATAATGCCATTCTGCGAACAACATCACAAGGTCGCGTAGAAACCGTTATCCAGGATGCGGCCATTGCGTGGCCGGATTCCTTTAGCTTTGGCGCGGATGGAAAGCTGTACTTTACAACATCGCGTATTCATGAAGGCCCAACACCCCAGGGGCCATATGGCATTTACCGTATTTCATTGCCGAAGTAGCGTTAGTGCTTTCCGGCTTTTATCGCTATCCCATGTCCTCCAGGGTTAAATTCCAGCTGCTGGCTGCTGGCTACTGGTCTCTGGCTACTGGTCACTGGCTACTGGCAGCTGGCTGCTTGGGGCTGATTCAAGCAATGGTGTAGGAGTCCCTCAAAGTGAGTGAAGGTGTCCGCCGTTTGTATAATGAGGCACAATTGGAAAACAACCGAGGACGAGGACGAGTAGGAGGACGAGTACGATAAGGAACATACGATTTCGTCCTCGTCGTCGTCCTCGTACTCGTCCTCGAAAACTCAGCCCATCACATACGCATGACGTGCAACGCGTAACCCGAAACCCTATTTAGGCGCTATATAATTCGCCACGTAATAATCGTCGATGATCCCTTTGGCTTTGAGTGATTCGCCGAAGTCCCGGGCAGATTTTTTATCCGGAAAGTGGGCAATCCGTACCTGATACCATTTTTTATCACTGCTGATGGCTTCTCGCCAGTACGCATCTAAATTCTGCTTTTTAAGCTGTTCGACATATTTTTTAGCGTAGCCCGGTTTCAAATAGGCGGCCACCTGCAGGGTAAACGGATCCGTGATGACCTCGGGTGCTTTATCTACTTTCTCGGCGACCGGCACTTCGACTTTGACCAGATGCCTTACGGTGTTGACCACCAGGACGATGACTGCTGCTGCTAATCCCACCAGCAGGACAGCCGCCAGCACTCTTTTTGAACGCGTCGATTGCAGGGTCCGCCGCATTAACCCCAAAACCCATGCCGGCGCAGCCGTAACATCTTCATAAAATGTCTGTAGTACCGTGCCGGCAGTTTTAAAAAGAGATGCCCGCTTTTGAAAAGACGACCTTCCATCGCGTTTGTCGGAAGGCTGAACCGGGGGTTTAAATCCGGTGCTCATTTTCTTTATTTCAGCCGGATCGAGGCCTTTTAGAAGAGCATACGCCCGATGCAGTAACGGTCTGTTGCGCTCACTTAGCGAAATCCAGCGTACACAAGCCGCAATTCCCCTTAAAATAACAGGCCGGTGATCGCTTTTTTCAATTGCTTTGAGGTAAATCTCCAACGCCCATTCATCCACCCGTCTTTCTTGCAGGAAAAGCACTGCCAGATCATGGATGAATTCAGGCGGTACTTTTTGATCGCCGCCTAACGCACGCCGGTACGTTTGCAAGGCCTGAAAATCAGTTCTTTCCAGCATCAGATAGTATCGGGCAAGAATTGACTGGATCGTTTGATTTCGGGGCTGGGCACGGCCGATCAGAAAGGCCAATTCCTGATGTTCCTCTTTCAGACCGCCGCGGTGCTCGACATGCTCGATCCAGCTCTCGGCGACCTCTTCATCTTGCGGATTGGTATACAGATAAGATACCAGAAACCTTTCGGCATCATCGTTTTTACTGGCCCGCGCCAGATAGAAGCGGGCAATGCGTGCCCGTAATGGCAAGGCCTTTTGTTTTTTGGCAACTGGTGAAATCAGAAAACTGTCGAAAACAGCCAGGGCGCGTTGGAATCGGTTTTCAGCCTCGGCAACCATCCCATCTCTTTCAAAAATACCCGCTTCATAAATGAGGTGCTGAACGATGTTCAGTCCCCATCGGTTCGAAATCCAACCAATCAGCAAAAACGCAGCCACCATAATGAGTACAACCGGCAACGGCGCCCATTCGAGCCCGATACGTTCCTGAAAGGAGGGCAGCACCCAGAGACTGGCGGCGCCACCGAGCAAAACCGTCAACCAGAGGCGGGCGGCGATATGTTTAAAGAGTGAAAGCATGGTTTGGTGTTGGGTGTTTGGTGTTTCGTATTTGGTATTTGGTATTTGGTGTTTAGTATTTGGTATTTGGTGTTTAATGGTTGGTGTTGTAACATCGATCATTAATCATCAGCGGATCAGGACTAAACACTAAACACAAAATACTAAATACTAAACACGTATTTATGTTATACAGAGGTTGAGCGATTGTCGAGGTTGCCGCAGCTACACGGCAGATGGCGTTCCGCTATAGTTGACTATGCGGGACGCCATCGTACACAGTAGATGCGGTAGGATCGGCAATCCCCTTTGGGGTTTCAAATTTTAAAAATTACAAATTGATAGAATTCCATAAAAAAAATATTTTCCTTTTTTTAAAATTTGAAACGCTCAACCTATGTTACTCGGGAGGCAGCTCCTCTTCTTTAATCGTAGAATCGTCTGCTGATTCGACGACATCAGGTTTTTCCACCGTCTGGGTGGCAGGCTCATCTCCCTTTTGTATCGTCATTTCATCCGGCATTTGGATGACGGGGCTGCCCGTCGCCGTTTCGGTGGGTTGAACCGGCACGGCGGAAGCCTCTTGCCCCGAGCGCAATGCCACTTTAACCGGATTTTTTGTCCATTGACCGGCAATAGCCCCGTTAATCGGATCCACCGCTGCAAAGCGGATATCCGATGGAACGCTAAATTCCCGTGCTGGTTCTCCGCTGGTGGCCTTGATCATGAAATCCGCCCATATGGGTGCGGCTCCTCGACCGCCGGTAATGCCGACGCCATTTACATCACGCATACTGGCACCACGGTCATACCCCACCCAAACACAAACACTTAGCGTCGGTGTAAAGCCGGTAAACCAGGCATCGCGGAAATCATCCGTTGTGCCGGTTTTTCCAGCTGCCGGCAAATCAAAGCCCTTCCGACGGACGACTCGACCGGTGCCTGTGGTTAAAACGTCGCGCATCATGTCCACAACCTGATAGCCGATACTGGCGTCCAGCGAGCGATGACCGCGAACGATATGTTCCTCCAGCACCCGGCCCAGGGGATCTTCAACCCGACGAATCCAGAAAGGTTTATGCTGAACGCCACCGGTTGCAAAAGTGGCAAACGCTGCAGCCATCTCCAGCGGGCTTACACCGGAGGTGCCCAGCGATAGAGAATATACAGATGCCAATGGACTGGTAATACCGCAGCGACGGGCGACATCAACCACTGCTTCGGGACCGATGCGCGCTACCAACTGAGCCGCGATGGCATTGACACTTTTTATCAGGGCCTGCTTCAATATCATGGGCCCCTCATAT
>JASFEV010000279.1:0-5783 GCA_050124655.1 Desulfobacterales bacterium | reverse complement strand
GGTTGAACTGGCTTCGATCCGGATTCTTAAACTTTTTTTTCTGTCACTTGATGAAGTGGTTACGGCAGCCGTCATGGGCTTTGATTATGATGATACTTTCCATTTGTATAATAATGGTTATGATCAGAGGTATCATTTTTTGAGTGTAGGATTGCTCAGTAAACTATTTACGGTAAAAGACAGTATTCAACAGGGCAAAAAAAAGTATGATTTCCTTAAAGGTACTGAAACTTATAAACAACGACTGGGAGGCAGGCAGGTCCCGTTATATCACTGTGGGGTTCAGCTTGATTAAATTAGGCTACAGGCTTTTGCTTTCAGATCAGCGTATCTAGGGAAGGAGTTCGTCTTGAAACCAGATCAGTTGCAGTTGGCAATGTTCAGCATTCACTCCAGCCCCATCGGTGAACTGGGGACCAAAAACACGGGCGGTATGAGCGTTTACATCCGGGAACTGGCCCACGAGTTGGGAAGCCGCGGCCACCGGGTCGACATCTATACAAAATTGAATGGCTCCAGGCACGATCACATTATCAATTTATACGAAAACGTGCGCCTAATTCATCTGAGTGCCGGCAACAACGGCTACGTTGAAAAGTTGGCCCTCTATTATTACATGGCTGATTTTTTACGAGCGCTTGAAAAATTCAAATACCAACAAAACCTTCATTACGATTTGGTTCACAGCCATTACTGGCTGTCCGGGCGACTGGGCAATTGGGTGCAAGAGCGTTGGAATGTTCCGCACATCGTCATGTTTCATACGCTGGGCGTGGTCAAAAACATTGTCGGGCTGGGGGAAGAGGAACCTGATTTGCGGCTTGCCACCGAACGGAAGCTGGCGCAATCCAGCCAGCGCATATTGGCGCCCACCACTATGGAAAAACAAAACCTGATAAAATTCTATCATGCCGCCGGTGAAAAAATCGGTGTGGTCCCCTGTGGTGTCAATCTCGACCTCTTTCAACCCCAGGACAAGCAGGCTGCCCGAAAGGCTCTGGGCTTAGATGAAAACACACCGATTGCCTTATACGTAGGGCGCTTTGATCCGATCAAAGGCATCGACCGATTGCTGAAGGCGGTCGCTCACCTGCGGCGCCAACAACATTTGCAGCTGCTCATTATCGGCGGTGATGGTCCTGAAACCGATGAATACCAAAACTTACAGCGACTTGCACGCCAGCTGGGTATTGCGGATTCGGTAAGCTTTGTCGGTCGGATCGAACAAGACCGGCTCCCACAGTATTACAGCGCAGCCGATGTCCTGGTGATACCTTCCTATTATGAAAGTTTTGGACTCGTTGGCCTTGAATCCTTGGCGTGCGGCACACCGGTGGTTTCAACCCCGGTCGGGGCGATGAGCACTGTCTTGCAAAACGGCAAAGCCGGTATGCTGGTGGAAGAGGCCGAAACCGTCTCGCTGGCTGATGGTATCGCCGCCATTTTTGCCAGGCAGAAAGCCGGCAAATTTTTGGCGGCTGAGTTGCGTGCTTCGGTTTGTAAATTCGGCTGGAAAAATGTCGCCTCGGACATTATTGATGAATATGGGACTGTTTTTAAAAGATCGTCATCCCGCAAATTGCCGGAGGCTTCGCTCTGTGCTGCATGCCGTTCATATTGCTGTGCATGTTGACGGTGTCCGTCAGCCAGGCACCCCTTTATTCAACAGGATATCGGCAAGTTGCAGAATGAATTGTTCGACCGGTCGCCGCCCGCCGATCGTGCGCTATTTAGATCCCACCCGCTTCTACGGCCATTTTCATAAGTTTAACTGTAATCGTTTAGATGAATTATGAATTCAACTTCTGACCCAACGGTTCCCGCGGCATCAGACGCCAAGCCTGAGCCGACGGAACATTATTTAAATTTATCCGATGGGCGCATTCACTACTTAGACTGGGGGGGCAACGGACTGCCGGCCCATTTTTTACATGGTAACGGTTTTTGTGCGGGCACGTATACGCCGTTTATTCGGTATCTTGTCGACGATCTTCATATCCTGGCCAGTGACGTGCGGGGTCACGGCGGATCCGATCGGCCCGGCGTTGATCGCATCCGCCACTGGGACATATTTGCCGAGGATTTGAAAAGTCTCATCGAGCAAAAGATGTCTGCGCCGGTTATCGGCATGGGACATTCACTGGGCGCCGTCACCACCTATATTGCGGCCGCTCTTTACCCGCATCTGTTTAGCGCTATCATTTTGATTGACCCGGTTATTTTGCCCCGCCGGATGCTGTGGTTAATTGCCGGGCTGAAATTGCTGGGCTTGAAGGGCATTTTACCATTGGCGAAAATGGCACGGCGTCGGCGCCGGCTTTTTAAAGGCAAACAAGAGGCCCTGAAGCTCTTTGCCGCCGGCCGCGGTATTTTTAAAAACTGGTCAAAGGAATTCGTAGAGGCCTATCTAGAATGTGGTCTTTTCGAAAAAGATGAAAAAACAGCGGTTTTGCAATGCGATCCAGAGCTCGAAGCCCAGATTTTTGAATCCATTCCATTGAATGTTTGGCGCTATGCCAAAAAGATCCATTGTCCCGTGCTGGCGATTCGCGGAGAACTATCAGATGTATTTTTTGACGACGCTGCCGAACGCTTAAAGAACCACATCGCTGATATTGAATTGCAGACCATGCCTCAATCAGGCCACTTCCCACCAATGGAAAAACCGCAGGAAAGCGCCAACCTTATTTTAGATTTTATCGAGCGAAAGATAAAATCGATTTAAAGAATCCTGCAAAACCGGTAAACATTTCCATCTTCAATGATTTATTTTCCTAAACGCCTGAATCGGCTTCAAATAAAATGCATTCATGACGCCATGACAGCTGCAGGCCGTGGAGAGTAATACGGGTGCCTGCATATCCCTGATCTGACTAAACGCATCAAACAAAGCCGCCGGCCTATATCCACCCACCCCGGGCGCCAACTGATGGCTTCGGATGACAACGGATGCAAAATCTTTGAACTGTATGGATTTCAGAAATTCATGCAGGATCATTGGCCGCGACTTGCCGGTGTAAGTGCAGATGTCATCCGGCTCGGAGCAGTTTGGGGGACATTTAAAATCGGCGATACTGATAAAAAGTTGGCCGGTTTCTCCCGGGATGGGATTGGGAAGAACAGAGACAAGATCAGTCGGGATGTTAATATCTTTAATTCGATGCCTTGCAGACATTTTGGCCCTGATCCATTCAAAGGCCACATGCAAAGGGATGGCCGGAATAATCCAGTCCGATTCATTTCTGCTCTTTAAATGCTGTTTAAGGTATTTTACGCCGTCTGTGCAAACACCCTCAAATCCCAGGTGGGCCAATTGTCTGCAAACCGCTTTTTGCTTCTCGACGATTGTTATAATGTTGGTGGAATTAATTTTGCGGAGTACTTGGGCCGCTCTGAGGCCGAATTTGCCGCCACCGATGATCCAAAAATTATCCATTGCGCCTCTTTATCATTCCTGTCTTGTTTTTGTAAAGAGGGTGTTGAAAGCGATGCAGTACAATCAGTAGGCGGTTAGGACAACACGATTGACGCTAAGTTACAATTTCTATCACACACATTGTCTTAATGGGATTTGCTTGTTATGGTGTTGCAAGTGGTTCAAACAAAAACAAGGAGTTGACAGTATGGCCAAAGATAAAGCAATGGTGATCTTTCAACCGTCCGGCCGGCGGGGCGAAGTGCCAAAAGGGATTACGGTCATCGAGGCATCCCGGTTGCTGGGGGTCGACATCGAGACACTGTGCGGCCAGCAAAAAAGTTGCGGCAAGTGCATTGTGCGCATCGAAGATGGACGGTTTGCAAAATACAATATACATTCCAGCCTTTCCCATGTCAGCCCCTGGCGGAAACAAGAGCAAGAATTTATATCTCCCGAGCTCAGGGGAAAGGGCTTTAGACTTGCCTGTGCCGCCGTTGTGGAAGGCGATATTCTGGTTTTTGTGCCCGAGGAATCCCGCGCCGGCAAACAGGTGGTCAGCAAGGCCGCCCGGGATATTCACATCGACCATAACCCGGCGGTGAAGCTTTACCATGTAGAGGTGACACCACCCACCTTTGAGGATCCTACGGCAGATTTCGAACGTGTCTGCCTGCAGCTGAAAAAAGCATACGGCCTCAAAAATTTGACAGCTGACCTATTTACCTTAAGACAGCTGCCCGGTGCCCTGCGCGACGGCAAATGGCAAGTTACGGTCAGTGTCTGGAATGATAGAGAGATTCTGCGCTTTCGCCCCGGTAAAATCACCCAGGCCTATGGTCTGGCAATTGATGTCGGCACAACCACAGTGGCCGGCTATCTTTGCAATCTTGCCACCATGGAAGTCGTCGATACGGTCTCGATGATGAATCCACAATGCCAATATGGGGAAGACGTGATGGCGCGCATCACCTATCATATGACAACCCCCGACGGCCTTGAGCGCATGAGCGCTGATATTATAGAGGGGATCAATGCGCTAATCGATGAGGCCATCGCCAATACCCATCCACCCCGTCCCAAGAAACGAAAGAAAAAGGGCGGGGTCAAACCGGAAGTCGATCGAGATTACCTGCGCCTGTCCAGGAAAGATATCGAAGATATTGCCCTGTGCGGCAATACGGCCATGCACCATATCCTGCTTCAGCTCAATCCGGAATTTTTAGGCGTGGCACCTTTCCCGCCGGTGGTCCACCACAGCCTCAATATTAAAGCCCGGGATCTGGGGATCCGGATTAATCCATCAGCTTACGTATATGTGCTTCCCATTGAAGCCGGTTTTGTCGGCGCCGATAATGTCGGCGTGCTGGTTGCAGAAACCCCTTTTGAAAGCTCGGAAAATCAATTAATCATCGATATCGGCACCAACGGCGAGCTGGTGTTGGGCAACCGGGACCAATTATTGTGTTGCTCCTGTGCCACGGGTCCGGCCCTGGAAGGCGCTCAGATTGCGTTTGGCATGCGGGCAGCACCGGGCGCCATCGAGCGCATTGCCATTGACCCCGCGACGCGGGAAGTCGATTATAAAGTCATCGGCCGCGATAGCTGGCGCAGCTATTCCCAACCCGAGGAAATGCAGGTCAAAGGGATTTGCGGCTCCGGGATTCTGGACCTGCTGGCCGAACTTTACCGCACCGGCATTGTTGCCAAAAGCGGTGCTTTCAACAAAGAGGCCCTCAAAGATCACCCGCGGTTTCGAATCAACCCGGATACGGAACAGGCGGAATTTGTGCTGGCCTGGGCGCCGGAATCCAGTATCAGTAAAGATATCGTGGTGACCCAAAAAGATATCCGCCAGATTCAACTGGCCAAAGGGGCGCTCTATGCGGGCTGCAAAATATTGATGAAACGCCTGGGCCTCAAGAATGTAGATACAGTTAAAATCGCCGGAGCCTTCGGCACCCATGTGGATGCAATCAAGGCTTTAATTATGGGGCTTTTTCCCGATTGCGCCATTGAAAAGATTCAAAGTATCGGCAACGCGGCCGGCGATGGTTGCCGGGCCACGCTGCTCAATACGGCAAAGCGTGCCGAGGCCGACTGGTGCTCACAGCATGTCGAATACATCGAGCTGACGCTGGCGGATTCCTTTCAGATGGACTTTGTCGAGGCCATGGAAGTGCCGCACACGCACGATGACTTTCCGCATCTTGAGGGCCTTGTTTCTGAAGAAATTTTAAAACAATCGGAATAGCGCCTTTCAGAAAATGACATGGCCGTCCCCATCTGTGTAAGCCATTTCTGGGACACAATACCAGGACCCATCATCAACTCTTGCGGCATTTCTATTGCTGATTCCAGCATTTTT
>JASFEV010000278.1:0-5799 GCA_050124655.1 Desulfobacterales bacterium | reverse complement strand
CCGCGCTTGTATGCGGGCACCTGGTTGATCGCATCCATCTTTGTCGCCGCAGTGCTGCTAAATGTCATCCGGCCACGTTTTTACTGCCGGTTTGTGTGCCCCCTGGGAGCGCTGTTCGGTGTACTGGGCCGCTTTGCCATCTGGCGCATCGGCAAATCCAGAGAGGAGTGCACGGATTGCCATCTGTGCGAAAAAAGCTGCGAAGGTGCCTGCCAGCCCACCGGCCAGATCCGGCTGGCCGAATGTGTGCTGTGCCTCAATTGCATCGACGACTGCCATCATGGCCTGATGGGCTATCATACCGCACCATCGGCCGGCGGCGAAATTATTTCGGCGGATCTATCCCGGCGGGAATTATTGACTGCAGCCGTTTCCGGTGCTTTTGCCATTCCGCTGTTGCGCATCAGCGGCAACCCGGGACCGAACTGGAATGCCCGTCTGGTGCGCCCGCCCGGCAGTTTGCCGGAAGACCAGTTTCTGTCCCGCTGTATCAAATGCGGGCAATGCATGCGCATCTGCCCGACCAACGTGATCCACCCGGCTGGACTGACGGCCGGCCTGGAAGGTTTGTGGACACCGGTGCTCAATTTTCGAATCGGCACCAGCGGTTGTCAACACAATTGTATTGCCTGTGGCAATCTTTGTCCGACCGCTGCGATTCGGCCAATCAGCCGCGCGGAACGTCAGGGACTCGACCCATATGCCGAACAAGGCCCCATTAGAATCGGCACCGCCTTTATCGATCGCGGCCGGTGTTTACCCTGGGCCATGGATCGGCCCTGCATCGTTTGTCAGGAAAACTGTCCGGTCAGCCCCAAGGCCATCTTTACCCGGGAGCTGTTCAATACCGTGCGCATCCAGCAGCCGCTGGTTGTCAAATCCGCCGACAGCAACCGAATCGAATTTCAAACCGAGGTACTGGTTGCCAATCAGTATGCCACCGGTGATTATTTTTGCGTTCTTCCAGGGAATTCTGACCGGCAAAGACGACGCATCGTCGCCAATACAACCCGCAGTTTGACGGTTGATGCTAAAGTTCCAATTGAGATGCCGCTTCAAGGGCAACAGACGGTATCGATTCAAATACGCCTGCAACAGCCCTACGTCGATCCCAGGTTGTGCATTGGCTGTGGTGTGTGCGAGCACGAATGCCCGGTACTCGGCAAGCGCGCAATCCGGGTAACCGCCGAAAATGAGTCGCGATCCCGCACGCATGCACTCATATTGTAATCCCAGACCTGAATCTCGCATGAAAATTAATAAGAATCTGATATTATTTTAACGATACTCTATTAAGCCAAGGACCAAAGTTTATCAAAAAAATATTAAAAAAGGAGCTTATTGATCATGAAACAAAAGATATCCAACTATACGCGCCGCAATTTTTTAAAGACTGCCGGCATCGCCGGGATGGGTTCGTTCGTGGCGCCGGTAACACGACGGGTATACGCATCTGAAACAAAAAAAACCATCCCCACCCGTACCTTTGGCAAAACCGGTCAGCAGGTCTCCATTCTGTCCCTGGGGGGTATGTTTGATATTGGGTCGAATCATCTGATGCTCAGACAGGCCATTAACTGGGGAGTGACATACTGGGATACCGCCAACAGTTACGGCGGCGGTCGCAGTGAAATAGGCTTCGGCGCCTATTTTGCCAAATATCCCCAAGATCGTAAAAAAATCTTTCTGGTCACCAAATCCGGTGCCTGGAGTCTTAAGGGTATGACCCGTGATTTGAATGAGTCCCTTGAACGCCTGCAAACCGATTATGTTGATCTTTTCTTTGTTCACGGCATCAGCAGCATCAACGAAATGAGTGAAGATACCAGAGTTTGGGCTGAAAAAGCCAAAGCAGCCGGCAAAATTCGGCTCTTTGGATTCAGTACCCACAGCAATATGGAGGGCTGCCTGCTGGGTGCCGCCGAATTGGATTGGATCGACGGCATTATGATGACGTACAATTATCGACTGATGCACTCACGGGATATGCGGCGCGCCGTCGATGCCTGTGTTAAGGCCGGTATCGGCCTGACAGCCATGAAAACCCAAGGGGGGGGTCAGATCAGAACCAATTCGGAAACCGAACTTAAGCTGGCCGGGCGGTTCCTGGAAAAAGGATTCACCGATGCCCAGGCCAAACTAAAGGCCGTGTGGCAAAACCCCCAAATATCCAGTATATGCTCGCAAATGCCGAATATGTCCATTCTCATGTCGAACGTGGCGGCGGCCTTAGATAAAACCAAATTGTCAGGCCGGGACAATGAATTAATGCGGCAGTATGCCAAAGAAACACGCTCGGCATACTGTGCCGGATGTAGCGATATCTGCGAATCATGCGTGGACCGGCAAGTTCCCATCGGGGACGTGATGCGTTACCTGATGTACGCCAACAGCTACGATGACCATGCGCTGGCGGCGGCGCAATTTAATCAAATTTCGCCCCGGGTTCAATCGCGTCTGACCCGCCTGGATTACGCAACAGCGGAGCGCAAATGCCCGCAGGGACTGCCCATTGCTCAGCTGATGCAGGCAGCCAAAAAGAAGCTGGCAACCTAAGACTGGCTGAGACGGACTTGATGGCCAAGGCCAGCTGATTTGCGAAGCGCAATTATTGCGTTGAATTTGAAATACTGTGTACCCACCACGAAGAAAACAAAGTGGTCTATTTTTTGTTTTTTTCTTTGTGTTCTTCGTGCCCTTCGTGGTTTTAGAAAGCGCGCATAAACGCCGCTTATCATACTTGATAACATCGCAGCATGTTTTGCGCTTCGGAGATCATTTCATCCCGCAAACTTGCCGGTGACAGAACCTCTGCTTTGCTCCCCCAGCTCATCAACCAGTATTTAATTTCGTCGGTTCCGGCCACCCGGGCTTCAAAAATAACCGACCCGTCTTTTTGGGGGTTAATTTTCTGGGTTCTGTGCCAGGTTTTCTCGCTGATATATCCGGCGACTTCAGCCGCAAACCGAACTCTCACATTCTGTGGTTTGCCGTGAAACACACCAAAGCTGGTCTGCATAAAATTTTCGACCTTAAAATCTTCAGGCATTTCAAAAGTTTCGTCGGTCAACTGTAATGCTTTGATCCGATCCAAAGCAAAGATTCGGATATCTTTGCGCAGACCGCAGTATCCAACCAGATAGAATGCACCGTCAAAAAACCAGATTTTATAAGGCGCCACTTTGCGACGCGTCTTTTTTTTGCGGCTCATGGTGTAATAGTCAATTTCAACGATCTGACGATCAACGATTGCCTGGCTGATCCGGTCCACCACATCACGCAACTGATCATATCGTTTATAGGGCTTTGAACCGATCTCTAAACTTTGCTCAATCTTTTCCAGATATTCAATGGTTTCGGCTGAAAGAGTGGCTTTGATCTTTTGAAAAAACGACTCCAGAGATGCAAAAAATACCGTGTCCTTTAAAACCCACATCAACCCCCGACTAAAATGAAGCGCCATAACCTCAGTCAGGTCCAGGGGGATCGGTGTATGTTGCCGGGCGCTGTCCAGAATCGACCACCGGTTTTTACCATCCACTCGATCCGTATAAATCGGAAAGCCAGCCAGCTGCAAGGCTTCAAGATCGCGGTACACGGTTCGCCAATGGTAATCCAACTCCTGCGCCAGATTGGCAGCCGACTTTCCTCGGCGTGAAGCAATTAAGCTCTGCAAGATCCGCCACTGCCGGGCCAATTGATCTCCCCGCGCCATCAAATTCCTCCTTTATCATACCCGAAGCTCACTTCAGTTCAGGTGCATTCTTGAATGCTGAAAATTCCAGAGCATGAATGACCAAATATCAAATTAAAAAATACAAATATCAAACAAATCACAAAAATCAAAATTCTAAATTTCAAACATTTTGACATTTAAAAACTTAGCGACTTTGCGGCCCACACCCGCCACCATGCCCGCTTGTGCCTCGCGTGGCAGGCGGTTGCAAGCAGGGCGAGGCAGGCGGGTTTGGGTGAGAATTGCAAATTGAACGTTATTTGGTTTTTTTTTACGACTTTGTCCGTATCTGACAAACCTCTATGCTACTGTTGGATTCAAAATCAGAACCTTTTTACCATAAAAGGCAGGCAAACGAGAAAGGGGGATCACCCAATGACAAAACACAAATTGAACCTGGACTATGATGATTGCTACGAATACCACGGCAATACAACAATCGAGCTGACTCGCAGATGGGGTGAAGTTACGATATGGCGCGATTGGATCACATTCGATACCGTTCAAGAGGCAGCCGACTACTTCAACGAGCACTGCAGTGCCTATGAGTAGGCAGGTTTCGGGTGTCCCGTCTCCGCTCTATCAAGCTTCGCCGCAGCAGGCAGGTGTCAGTAAACAGGTCATAGCTCATAGCTCACAGCTCATAGGCTGATTTCCAAACTTCAAATTTTCAACTATGAGCTATCAGCTATCAGCTGCGAGCTATTGGTTTTTGACACCTGAATCCGCCTGCGGAACACCTGACACCAAAATTAGAGCCGTCTTTTGGGGACATCGCCCAATAGAAGAAACGGGGAGTTCGGAATGAACCACACAGCAAATATGATCGGTGTGGGTTGCTTTGCCAAAAGCCAGATCCTTCAGCAACGGCTGAGAAAAGTGCTCGAGAATTTTACCCTGACCCCTTATGAGGATATCTTTCCTGCAGCAGAGCGGATGTTAAATGACGGCAACCTGATGCAGTTTTTCAGGTCGGTGATCCGATTAGGAACGGAAGGACCCGATCAAGTTGACCGGGCCTTAGAATTGGATTCAGCTACAATGAAAATCATTGGTTTTTATCTTGGCATGGTTGCCCAATCCTTGCACTTAATGGTGTTTCTTCAGGATCGGGGCGGTCATCAAAAGAAAATCATCGTCCGGCTTGAAAGGTTCACTCGGCTTAGGGGAAATCGCCTGAACTAATTTTCGCCTGAGTGAAGCACACTGAAATGATAGCTTTAGGTACCCTTTATTCCTCTTTCGGATGACATTCGATACAGCTGGTTGGCCCGGGATTGGGTAAGGGACCGTCAAGCTTTTTCCCGGACATTTCGATTTTTCTGTTTTTAAGCTTCATGACCTTATGGCATCCGATGCATGACTCATGATAGGCTTTTTTAAAGTATCGTATTTCCTCTGCTCTCAAAGGCTTTCCCTCTTTGGTTTTGGTAGCTGCTTCTTTCACATCATGACAGCCGGATGTCATACACCCTTGTATTTGAGTGCTACCTTCCCATGTATGATGACAGGTCTGGCATTCAAAACCAAAATGCCGGGAGTGCGGAAAGTCCACCGACGCCCTTATTTGTTCTACACCATCAGGGGCGCTGAGCACGATGGTTCCCATTGGAACACACATATCTTCGGCTTCTTCCTCTCCGGATACAACCAGCACCGATCCAAAAATTAACGCCATCACGATACATAATAGTAAAATACCCACCTTCTGCATTTTGGTCTCCCTTTTTGATTAAAATACAGGTTTCGAGCCAAAAAATTCCGATTGCAACAACGATATACCCGTAACGTCAAATGAAAGTCATTGAATCAAGAGGCAATTAATGCGCTAAATATTAAAAAATTTCAACCTTTATTTTCAATTTTTGCGATGCTTGATCCAACAGGACCGTTTTGGGTCTCACAAGATAATTGATCTGCGATTTGTTCGGTAAAGCTAGGAAAAATTTGACAATTTATGACAAAATGCGTTATAAACTAATTAGAATCATTAGAAATTTTTAATTCATACCGCAGCCTATCTTTGTGATATGATTCAAGGAGGTTTAATTGCCAAAGCCCCC
>JASFEV010000277.1:0-5806 GCA_050124655.1 Desulfobacterales bacterium | reverse complement strand
AAACCGTAAACTTTATCATCAAGGATGCGCCTTTTATGACCGGCAGCATCATCCGACTCGACGGCGGGTATGTTCTGGGCGGCGATAAAGTAGACAAGATCCCCGAGGGAATTTTGTAAAAATAGCAGAAGCCGAACCTACCTTTATTCCGCGGACAAATTAGAAAAACCTATCTAAAAAATAGCGAATAAGGGTTCAGGGCTCCCGCATTCTGCAGGATTTCGCATCTAATTTTTAAACATTATGGTGCTCAAAAGGCGCGGTTCGGCGAAAAACCGAAGCGTACACGGCGTATGTTCTTGTCGGAGAGGATGTAACCGATATGTCCAAAAGCGTTCTTTAAAGTATCTTGTTTCTTCGACAAAAAACCAGAATCTGTTTCAAAAATTGTAGCTAACGCCCAAGGGCAAGGCGAAAACTGATTCAAAAGTGGAGCATACACGTTAGTATTCGAGCATTTTGAAACGGTTTTTAATCCGCCAGCAGTATTGGCGGATTAGATGCATTTTTGAAACAGATTCTAGCGCGGTCTGATTTTTTTGGATTTAATACCCCACAAAAACAGCTGCACCCAGTCCAGGCCGAATTTCAGCAATTCGACGTCATCGGCCTTCATCTTTTTTTGAAGCGCCGATTTGACTTTGTAGCGCTTCAAAAAGCTACTGTTGAAAACGAATTCGCGGAAGCGGTCGAGGTTGTAAGTGGCCATAAATGTCATTTTGGCCCGGGATCCCTCCGGACCTTCAGCACCCCAGGGATCATTTCGAAACAGCCGCTTTAGTTGCGCCCAGCGAATGGTCATCCGGTGATAAAGCTGGGCTTCCTGATCCTTTGTCCAGCCGGCAATATTCCACTGCCGGTCTTCGTGCTGCCCCAGGCAAAAATCCGGCGGCCTGTAAAAATAGGCCGGGGTATCCTTTTTGCGGGCAGCATCATATTCAACACCCTGCTCGATAGGAAAGGAGCGGCAGGTATCCGGGCGGTCGGCATAAACCGAGCAGCCGGAATCCGTCAGAAAAGGACAGGTCTTTTCCTGGTTTTCAGACATTCGCAGCAGCACTTCCGGAAAAAAATTTCCCGGGCACAGCACTGCATCCACGTGTTGTTCTAAAAACTCATCGGAAGTCATCTTTAGGGAAGTTTTCAGACGCAGGACATCGTAAGGATATAAAAAGAGATTTAAATTGCGGCAGCAGCGATTAAAACAGCCGATTCCCGGATAGCACCGAAACGAAAAGGTATCCTTCTCACCAATGTGTCGGCCCGGCAGGTCATCTTTTTTATTGATATCGATATACTTCACAACACTTCCTTTGGCAAAGAGCATAGGGCATGGCGCATAGCGTTTGTTTGCCGACCCTATGCACTCTGCGCTATGCAACTGTGATGATCATTTGTGCTACCGACATTTTAATTTTAGCTGTATAGCCAATCGAGCGCCTGACATCTTGCTCAAGTTTTGCCATGTCGCGATAAATGCGGGTGCGATCAAATGGAATATACGGCTTATGGCCGCAGCGGCTGTCAAAGGTGTCGCAGCCCGGGCCCCTAATGCTTGGCCGACCGGGTTTTTTCAGCTCGTGGGGGATGCCATGCAGCCGGCAAATCATGGGGCGATACGGATACAGGATGCAGCGGGTATCAACATTAAGGGGGCACATCAATCTAATGGCCTCCCGATTGTCGCGGGCCTTTTCGATTGTATCCATAACGGTAATGGCTCTCAATTTTACCCGGTCTTGCCTATCGGCGTTGAGGGTCATCAGCCCCTCTTTAAGATAAAGATACTCAATAAGGGTGTGATGGTAAAACCGCGTGCGGCAACAATTATCCCGACACCCATCGCAGGCAAAACCATACTGTTGGGCCGCCCGGTCATAGGCATCGTCCATGACGGCATTAATGCGCTTCAGCTGTTGCATAAAATCGGCCAAAACCGCAGGTTCAATAAGATCTATTTTAGAGGAGAGGCTCATTGTTGATAATTGGCACCTGGGTATTACACCAGGGGTGAAGGAAAGAAAATGCTCTGATAAAGATTCATGGCGTAGCGGTCGGTCATACTGGCAATCAGGTCGCAAACGGTGCGCTCTTTAGTCTGATTGTTGTTATTGCCCCCCAGCATCTGTAAATCCATTAATTTTTGATGCAGCATCTCCTCATGGTCTAAAAAATAGGCATACAGATCGGATAGCATCTTTTTGGCTTTTTCAAAATCCTGATGCACCCGGGGAGAACGGTAGACGTTTTCATAAAGAAACTGCCTCAGTGCGGTCATGGCCGAGTAAACTTTATCATCAATTTCGAGGTGCAGCTCTCCGTTTTGGACTTTGCTGGAGGCGATCAGCCCCCGGATCATGGTTTCCGCCCGCTGGGAATGTGTGCGGCCCAGATTATCCGTGCATATATTCGGCACCTGTTCGAACCGAATCACACCGCTGCGAATCGCATCCTCTAAATCATGGTTTAAATAGGCCATGATGTCTGCAATGCGCACAATGCGACCTTCATATGTGCTGGCCATCTCATCGGGATCATCCGGTAGTATTTTTCCGTAGCCCTTGGAATGCTTTAAAATCCCATCGCGAACTTCAAATGTTAGATTCAGCCCCTTCCCGTTGTTTTCTAAAACCTCCACCACCCGCAGGCTCTGGGCATTGTGGGAAAAATCGGCAGAATAAATCTCCCTCAGGACGGTTTCACCGCTATGACCAAATGGTGTGTGGCCCAGATCGTGCCCCAATGCAATGGCTTCAACCAGGTCCTCGTTTAAAAACAGGGCCCGGGCCATAACCCTTGCCATTTGCGATACTTCCAACGTATGGGTTAAACGCGTGCGATAATCATCACCCAGGGGTGCTAGAAAAACCTGTGTTTTATGTTTTAAGCGCCGAAAGGCGTTCGAGAAAACAATTCGGTCTCGATCCAGCTGAAAGGCCGTCCGAACCGAGCAGGACTGTTCTTCAACGGCGCGCCCTTGAGATTGGGAACTTAAGCACCCGAAAGGCGCCATAAATTTTTCCTCGCGCCGCTCATATTCTTCGCGAATGGACATACACTACCCTTTAAAGTTTGGCGTTTATGTTATACAAAATGAATAGATTCGGCAATCTGTTGTTGCGAACTTGATATTTTATGAAAAAAATTAATATAAATACCGGCAGAGGGGTTTGTAAAGGAATATTTAGTCGACCTGTCGACGGGCTCTCCGAAAAATAAAGCGCACCCCTCATAGGAACTTATTTTTCATCCGGTCTGTCGACCGATGAATTCTGCTTTACAAGCGCTATCGGCAGGCAACCGTTTGCACCTACAAACTTTTGAAATAATTCTCAGACAGCTTGTGGCGAAAACAATGAACGGTCACCACCTCATACTGGGCGAATTGGTCGATTTTATCAACGGCGAGGTCTTAAAAGACACCCACGACGAGCGCTACCGCCAAAAGATCGCACGCCTGCTGGTCAATCAAAAAGGGTATGCTAAAAAGAATGTAGAGCCGCGCAAAGCGCTGGTTGTTCAGGCCGATGATAAAAAGGCTGTTTTGAAAGTGGATTTTATTATCCGGCTGGCACAACACGTATCAATGGTTGTAAAGTATGGGCCTGGATCTCTGGTCACCCGTCGGCGGTCGGTGCTGGCCATATCGCGATTGATTGCAGCCTATCAAGTTCCAGTGGCGGTCATCACCAACGGGCTGGATGCCGAGATCATCAGCGGTCCGACCGGAGAGGTCATCGCCACGGGCCTGGATGCCATCCCCGACAAACAGGATCTAACACGCCAGGTGTCCAGAACAAAATTTAAGCCCATTTCAAAACACCAGGCCGAGATGGAGTCCAGAATCCTCTATTGTTATGAAGTCGATGACAGCTGCGAGTGTGACGATGATATCTGTCGGCTTTAATTTCAAAAACCGGTCACATTTTATAAAAAGGGTTCAGTCATCAGGGACAGATGCGACAGGCTGCTGGTCACTGGCCTCTTGCTGCTGGCTACCGACGACTTGCCAGCTGCCAGAAGCAAGAAGCCAGTAGCCAAAATCGCTGAATCCTGAACACTTAAAACCGCCACCTAAACTTAAGGAAGTCATGATGGATGATGAGCACTTTATGAAAAAAGCGCTGGAGCAAGCCCGGATGGCTCTGACGGCCGGCGAGTTTCCAGTGGGGTGTGTTCTGGTGCGCGGCAATGACATCTTGGCGACCGGTGCCCGGCAGGGTACCAGCGGCACCGGCCTGAACGAAGTCGATCATGCTGAGATGCTGGCCCTGAGAAAACTGCGCCGCCTTGATCAGAAAGTGAATATGCAGAAAGTCTCAGCCTTTTGCACCCTGGAACCCTGTCTGATGTGCTTTGGGGCGCTGATCATCAGCGGTATTGGTAGAATTGTATTTGCCTATGAAGATGCGATGGGGGGGGGCACCCGATGCGATTGCACCCATCTGCCCCCTTTATACAGTAAAAGTCAAATCATAATTAAATCCGGTATAATGCGAAATGACAGCCTGAAATTATTGAAATCCTATTTCTCACATGCTGAAAATACCTATCTAAGGGATACTTACTTGGCCGTCTATACCCTGGACCAATGAAAACACCTTCAGATGAGAGGCACATTATAGAGGCTATTTGCTCAGCTCGAAGCAGGTTTTTGTTGCATTTTTTTCTTGCATTTCTTAATGTTGTTATATATGGCACATTTTAATTAAGCCGGATTGACAAGGATTTGAAATCCAAAATATGGATGACTTAACGGACGAAAGGTGTGCTAATTGTGCGTTTGAATTCTAACGGCAAATTCAAGCGTTCAGAACTAGCCACACCCCGAAGTAGTCCCAACTGAAACAACAGCAGAGGAGGTGCACGCATAGCTGTTCCCAAAAGATTCCAGAAACCCAGACAAAAGAATAAAACGAATATCAATCAAAGAATTCGAGCAAAAGAAGTCAGGTTGATTGACCTTGACGGCAATCAGGTTGGCATTATACCGACCAAAGAAGCGCTGGTAGCCGCGGCCGATGTCGGGCTTGACCTAGTTGAAGTATCACCGAATGCGAATCCGCCGGTCTGTAAAATAATGGACTACGGCCGTTATAAGTACGAGCAAACGAAAAAGCAACACGAGGCCAAAAAGAAGCAAAGTACTTTTCAGATCAAAGAGATAAAGGTTCGCCCCAAAACTGGTGAGCATGATCTGCAGGTTAAAATTAGCCATATCAAAAAATTCATCGGCAAAAAAGATAAGGTCAAAGTGAGCGTTATCTTCAGAGGTCGCGAAATTACCCTTTCCGAGCTGGGTCGGGCGGTACTGCAAAAAATATTGGATGAAACCGAAGACATTGCCACGGTTGAGCAGGAGCCCAAGTTTGAAGGCCGGATTTTGGTCATGGTACTTGCTCCGAAATAGCTTGATCTTATCCTTAAACTGTTTTAAATACGACCCGCTAAGGGTGTTGCACCTAAATTCTACTACAACGTTTGGATAATTCTCCGGGTGGCGTGAGCCGTAGTGTGTGATTGCTCACGCCATCTATTTTTAAAAAAGTAAGCCAGAAGGAGTGTCATAGATGCCAAAGATAAAAACAAATCGAGCGGCCGCCAAGCGATTTCGTAAAACCGGATCCGGCAAGATCGTCTATAATAAATCATTTGGAAATCACATATTGACCAAGAAGACGACCAAACGAAAACGAGCTCTGCGCAAAAGCCGAATCGTTGACAAGAGCAACGCGAAGGCCATAAAACTACTACTGCCCAACGGCTAAAAAGCGGTCTTATAGACCCCTCTCATGCCCGATAGCTG
>JASFEV010000276.1:0-5814 GCA_050124655.1 Desulfobacterales bacterium | reverse complement strand
GATCGGCATTAAACTGGCGGCCGGTGACATTGAGGCTGACCTTGAGATTGCTGTATATGCGGAACCGGATTTTATCACCATCGATGGAAGAGCCGGGGCCACCGGTTCGGCACCCAAATTTGTCAAAGCGAGCACATCCATCCCCACCCTGTTTGCCATTTATCGGGCCCGAAAATATCTGGACGAGAATGCCGCTGCCGATATCAGTCTTACAATTACCGGTGGACTCAGAATTTCCTCGGATTTTGCCAAGGCGCTGGCCTTGGGAGCTAATGCTGTGGCGATCAGCACTGCGGCACTGATTGCCATCGGTTGTCAGCAATACCGCGTGTGCAACACCGGAAAATGCCCCATCGGGATTGCCACGCAGGTTCCCGAATTGCGGCGTCGCCTGGACATCGAGCAGGCCGCCGAGCAACTTGAAAACTTTCTGCGGATTTCCACCGAAGAGCTCAAAGATTTTGCGCGACTCACCGGCAATGATGATGTGCATAAGCTCTCTATTCAGAACCTATGCACCACGAATTCGGAAATTTCGGCGCATACAGAAATCAAGCATGTCTAGCCAGCAACGGCGTCTAAGTTTGGGCATCCATCAGGGCGGTGGCCACTCTTTTCATCATGGCGGCATCTTTGTAGGGTTGGGGCGATTCGCAGATCAGGGTAACTATTTTTCCGGATTTAAGCAATGCTTCAGCCAGGGGCTCAAAAAAGCGCTTGGTGGTTTTCAGGTGTTTGCGCTCGCCTTTGGGGCCGTATTCAATGCCTGAAAAGTGAGCGTGAAATCTTTTGGGCAGCTTTTTTATAATTTTACCATAATCCACCTGACCAAGACCGCGGGCATACAGGTGCGCAAAGTCCACGCAAATGCTGCAGCCGGTTTCCTTCTTGAGGGCTAACAGCTCACCGATTGAGCCGAACTGGGACGGCTTACCTGTGACTTCCGGGCATAATGTGACGTTCCATCTGTTTTTTTTGATGCGCCGCTGAATGTCCAGGACGGCTTTTTTGACCATGCTGAAGGTCTTTTCGGCGGTTTTTTTCTGATAGAATCCGGCGTGAAATACCACGTTTCGGGCACCGAGGGCATGGGCGCGCTGGCAGGAGTCCACAATGCGCTGCTTGCTGGCCTGGATTTTTTCTTTTTCATCGGATGCCAGATTGATGTAATAGGGCGCGTGCACCGATAAGACAATGCCCTTGTCTTTGGCCAGGGCACCGACCACCCTTGCATCTTTTACGGACAATCGCACCCCGTAGGTAAACTCCACCTCCATGCAATCCAGCTGCATGCGGGCCACCTTGCGCACGCCTTCCAGATTGCCCAGTCCTTCCGATCCTGCCGGTCCTATTTTGATCATATTGCCTCTGGTCACTGGCTGCTGGCAGCTGGCATCTGGCATCTGGCATCTGATCCTCGGTTTTAAGCCAGAAGCGAGAAGCCAGCCGCTAAACCATTAGGCCTCCGACCTAAAAGTTTAAGCGGCATTACGTTTAGCGGATAGGTTTGGTACCAGCACCTGGGGTACGAAGTTCAGCGTTGCAAAAAGATCGGCAACGGTTTCTTCGCGTCGGATCAATTCCACCGATCCGTTGCTGCGCAGCAGCAGCTCTTTGGGCCGCAAACGGCCATTGTAGTTAAATCCCATGGAATGCCCATGCGCGCCGGTATCATGAATCAACAAGCGATCGCCATCTTCGATTGCAGGCAGCAGCCGCTGGATGGCAAACTTGTCGTTATTTTCACACAGCGAGCCGACCACATCCACTTTCTCAAAATTGTCCTTGGGATGCTTTCCGACCACGGTGATATGATGATAGGCCCCGTATATGGCCGGGCGCATTAAAGCGGACATGCAGGCATCCACACCGACATATTTTCGATAAATGTCTTTTTGATTGATGGCGGTGGTCACCAGCACGCCGTGCGGTCCGGTCATATAGCGGCCGCTTTCGATGTAGAACTGCGGTTCATAGCCGTTTTGCAATTTAAAGGCTGCAAACAGATCGGCGATTTCAGCGGCCATGGAGGCAATATCCAGCGATTTTTGCCCGGGTTCATAGGGAATGCCCAGCCCGCCGCCGATGTTGATAAATTCTATGCGGATATCAAGGGCTTTTGACACCTGCGCGGCGACCTCCAACAGCATGGCGGCAGTCTGAACCATATAATCCGCATTCAATTCATTGGAGACCAGCATGGTGTGCAGCCCAAATCTGCGGGCACCGCGAGCTCTGGCGGCTTTATAGGCCTCGATGATCTGGCTGTCGGCAACGCCGTATTTTGACTCCACCGGATCGCCGATGATGCTGTTGCCGCTGCGGACCGGGCCCGGATTGTAGCGAAAGCTGACGGTCTCCGGCATCCTTGGCACTTTGGTGATCAGAGAGATGTCATCCAGATTTAAAATGCAGCCGCCATCAGCATCCGCAGCCTCAAATTCTTCTGCGGTCGTGTTGTTGGAGGAAAACATGATATCTTCTCCCCGGGCGCCGATTTGGCGGCTGAGGATAAGCTCCGAAATGGAGCTGCAATCAAAGCCGAATCCCAGATCCTGCATGATCTGCAGAATACGCGGGTTGGGCAGCGCCTTGACGGCATAATATTCTCTAAATCCCTTCAGCCGGGAGAAGGCCTTGATAAAATTCTGACCGGATTCCCGTATGCCGGCTTCGTCATAAATGTGAAACGGGGTTCCATAGGTGTTAATGATTTTATCCAATATGAGTAACAATCGGTTTTCAAATTCTGGCGACATGGGCATCGTTCAATCCATCCTTTCAGATTCTGGTTTCTATTTTCAACAGTTCAGGATTCTACTTTCAGGGATCCTTTTATCTGGCTGCTGGCCGCTCGCTTCTGGCCGCTGGCCGAAAGTCATGAGTCATTGCCAGTAGCCAGTAGCCAGTAGCCAACATTGGTAGCTGGCTTTAAAATTTAATCATCAGTTGATTACTAAGTTATCTGCTTAAAGCAGCACGAATTCTTTCCATGGCTTTGACGACATTGTCGGCATCATTGAAGGCACTGAGGCGGATGAAACCTTCGCCGCAGCGGCCGAATCCGGCGCCCGGCGTGCACACCACACCGGCTTTTTCAAGCAGCAGGTCAAAAAAGGCCCAGGAATCGGTTTGACCGTAAATCCAGATGTAAGGTGAATTTTCACCGCCCACGCATTCATAGCCCAGGGCCTCCATTTCCTGGCGTATCAAAGCCGCATTTTTGAGATAATAATCGATCAAAGCCTTGGCCTGTTGGCGACCGGCGTCATTGTAAATCGCCGCGGCAGCCTGCTGGACCGGATAGGATACGGCGTTGAATTTGGTGGACTGGCGCCGGAACCACAAATCATGAACCGAATGGGCCTCACCGTTTTCGGTGTAGGCCCTGCAGGCGGTTGGCACCACAGAAAAGGCACAGCGGGTTCCGGTGAAGCCGGCGGTTTTGGAAAAGCTTCTAAATTCAATGGCCACTTCCCGGGCACCGTCAATTTCAAAAATCGATTTGGGCAGATCCGGATCCTGGATAAAGGACTCATAGGCCGCATCAAAAAGGATCAGGGCCCTGTTTTCGCGCGCAAAATCCACCCAGGTCTGAAGTTGCGATTTTGTGATGGTTGCCCCGGTGGGGTTGTTGGGAAAACACAGGTAAATCAGATCGACGTCTTGTGGCGGCAGCTCAGGAATAAAGCCGTTTTGCCGGGTGCTCTCAAGGTAGGTGATGCCGTCGTAGCGGCCGTCATTAAATGCTCCGGTGCGGCCGGCCATCACGTTGGTATCCAGATATACCGGATAAACCGGATCGGGAATGGCAATGTGGATGTCAGTGGCAAAAATTTCCTGGATGTTTCCGGTGTCGCATTTGGCGCCGTCGCTGACAAATATTTCATTAGCAGATATATCGGCGCCCCGCTCCTGATAGTCGGCAGCGGCGATCTTTTCGCGCAAAAATTCGTAGCCCTGCTCCGGGCCATAGCCCCGGAAGGTAGCCGCAGCGCCCATTTCATCGACGGCCCGGTGAAAGGCTTCGATGCAGGCCTGCGGCAGGGGCCGGGTTACATCGCCGATACCCAGCTTGATAATTTCTTTGTCCGGGTTCTGGGCTTGAAATTCATCGGTGCGTCGTCTGATTTCCGAAAAAAGATACGACGCCTGCAGCTTCAGGTAGTTTTCGTTGATTCGGATCATGTTTCACCCTTTCTTTAATTGATACGGATTGGAATCCTATTTATGGGTTGAGCCGGTTTGCCCGTTGCCCGTTGGGCCCGTTAAAATAGACCAGATTGAAATCCTTATTTAACCGGCTAACGGGAAACCGGCCAACGGGCTCAACCTACTTATCAATCGGAATCCGGGCCGTTTCTTTATAGGTTGACAAGACGATGGCGGTTTGGGTGGATTGCACCCCCGCGATGGCGGCAATTTTATCGCGGATCAGCCGGCTGAGCGCTTCGGTGTCGGCCGCCCGAATTTTAACCAAAAAAGCGTCTTCACCGGCCACGTAATGGACCTCCTGGACCTCCGGCAATTTTGAAAGCGTTTGGCCGACTTTGATTTCGGCATCCAGCTTTTTCAATTTTACGCTCACGAAAGCCACCAGACTTTTGGCAAACCGTTTCGGATTCAGCCTGACCTCATAGCCATCGATAAAGCCTTGTTTTTCCAGTTTGCGGATGCGCTCCAGCACTGCCGAAGGCGCCATGCCCACCTGCCGCGCGACCTCGACATTGGGAATCCGGGCTTTTTTCTGTAAAATCTTCAGTATTTTCAGGCTAACTTCGTCTATCATTCTCTAAATATCCTTTTTTAGAGATAATTATTCATATAAATTTGATTTGTCAAGAATTTTTTTCGGAATATATTCTGGCCGCTGGCAGCTGGCTACTGGCGGCTGGTCACTCGTGCTCGTTACTGGCTGCTGTCGGATATTTGCATGCTGATGGTCGCCTTTTTTGGAAGGGGACGAGGGTAATGATCATAGTTTGGAATTGTCATTCAGCAAAAGTTGTGATTTCATCTACGTACCTCAAGTTCAGCCAAAATTGGAGGTTTCTCAATATACATGCATTTTTGGCGAAGCTGCTTTTTGGCAAGGTGATTTAGGTTTTTATAGATAATTTAAATTTTGGGGATTTCATTTACATATCTAAGGTTTGTGGCATTTTTATGATATTTTATGATATCACAGATATTAATAACCGCTCTTGAAAAAGACATCACCCAGATGTCGGGCATTTTTTGATGACTCATAAGCAGAAATTGCATTGATTAATATCCGTATGTAAAAATTCAAAAAATATAACGGAAGGACAGCCAGTGCTTAGGAGACTTAATAAATCGTGGTTGCTGAGTCCACAGAGTTTTTTTAATTACTTGTTTTTTATTATTATAGCCATCTTCCTTAGTTATTTATTGATTTACGGTGCAAGAGATACTCTGGCCGCATGCACCAATTCAGAGCTAACAAACACGACCTGGGAACAAATAGAAAATCCTGATTCGGTTGGATGGTCCTCAGAAAAGCTACGGGAGGCTTGTGAATATTCGCAGACAATACAGACCGCTGCGGTAGTGATAATTTATCGCGGCAAGGTGCTTTACCATTGGGGAGAAATTGACCGGAAATTTTGGGTACACTCTATCCGCAAGCCTTTTTTAAGTGCATTATATGGTATTCATGTGGATGAAGGAAATATCGATCTTTCCAAAACGATGGGTGAGCTTGGAATAAATGATTATCCGAATCAGCTTAAGCCAGCGGAGAAAACGGCAACTGTCCGGATGCTTCTGCAATCTCGCTCGGGAATATATATC
>JASFEV010000275.1:0-5879 GCA_050124655.1 Desulfobacterales bacterium | reverse complement strand
ACTTGCTCGACAAACTGGGTGTAATAATCGCGACCGGGCTTGGCACCATCGCAACCACCCACCAGGAAAAAATGCCGGATGGCCTTGTTTTTAACAGCCTCAATGACTTTATCGGCCACGCCCATGACTGCATTGTGTCCAAAACCGACCATTACCTGTTTGCCGTTCTGATCTTCGCTGAAACCGGGCAATTCAAGTGCTTTTTCGATAACCGGCGTGAAATCCGAGCCGGCAATGTGCTTTACACCCGGCCAGCCCACCAGGCCAGTGGTGAAAATACGGTCCTTGTAATCATCCTTGGGTTTCTGGATGCAATTGGTGGTCATCAGGATCGCACCGGGAAACGCATTGAATTCTTTGGCCTGATTCTGCCAGGCAGTGCCGTAGTGGCCATAAAAATGAGGATACTTTTTAAGCCCCGGATATCCATGACAGGGCAGCATTTCCCCGTGGGTATAGACATTAATGCCCTTGCCTTCGGTTTGCTTTAAAATTTCTTCCAGGTCTTTAAGATCATGGCCGGATACCAGAATGGCCTTGCCGGCTTTGGCGCCCAGGGGCACTGCGGTGGGCACGGGATGCCCGTAGGTGCCCGTATTGGCGGCATCCAGTAATTCCATCGTTCTTAGATTGACTTCGCCGCATTTCATGACCAGTCCGAGGTAGTCATCGACGCTCAGGTCTTTATTGAGGGTAGATGCCATGCCTTCCTGCATAAAGGCATATACGCTGTCATCTTCCTGGCCCAAAATAGCGGCATGGTCGGCATAGGCGGCCATACCCCGGATGCCGTAAATCAATAATTCGCGTAATGAAAGGATATCGGCGTCGATATCCGGATCCGATTGGATACTCACCTTTTCTCCCTGAGCCACCAGCGCCTCGGTCGTCGATCCGGGCTCATAGTTCGAGGGGCCGTCTGAAAAATCAATATTGCCGCCTGCGGTCTGAACCTTTGCCTTTAAGGCGTCGCGTTTTTTGACCGCTTCATGGATGAGATCAACAAAGCGGTCGGGATCAAAATCGACGTTTGTCAATGTCGAGAAAATAGCCTTACTGGTAAATCGGTTGATTTCCGGGTCGTTTACCCCGACCTTGCGGCCTGCAACCGCCACCTGTGACAGGCCCTTGACGACATAGTTCAATAGATCCTGTAAGGCGGCGACCTCGGGCTGCTTACCGCACACGCCGATTTTAGTGCACCCCTTGCCCTTAGCAGTTTGTTCACACTGGTAACAGAACATAAGAATCCTCCGTTTTTAATTAAATATTAATGATTTATAAGGGTAAAAAGAAAAATGATAACTTGAAGTGATCCCCTCATCATCTGGTTTTGCTGACTCACGACCGCATTCCAATTAACGCCCATTATCGTGAATTCTCAAACCAGAATAAACAAGCCTATATGAAAAATTTAAGCGTGTATTTGATCTAAGTCAAATTTTATAACTGACACATTGTGGTATATATTGGCCACCTTAGGCTAAATTCGTTTTGAATCTGCACCTATCTGATCGTCTGTATCAAAAGTTCTCATCTGCCTAATTAAAGAAGCGGAAGGCGGAGGATACGAAATCCGAGCCTGCCTAAATAATGGTTGTCTTGAGCATAGCCTCTAAACATTAAAAAGGTGAAACGCAATGCCCGCCAGCAGCTCTTGCAATATCATCGATTACAGGTCTTATCGCCGGAATAAACGCTCAGCACTTTGTCACAGCATCCAATCCCCCGCTGAGCCGTCTTCTCAACAGGTACAGATGCTGAATGAATCCTGCTGCATCCATAAAGCAGATGCAGTTGCCGATTTTGACGACCAACTGCGGGCGTTTGAAAATAGCGCCCGTCACCAGTTTATCAAAATATATAAAATTCTATCACCAGCGCCGCTTCCTGCGTGGTTGGCGCAAATGCTGGCTGAGCGCATCCTACCGACTCTGCAGCGGATCGGATTTGAGCAGACGATTTCAAAAATGCTTTTTGAAATTGCGCCATCCGCCTGGAAATTATTGGGACCGGCCAATCAAAAAACCATACCCTTTCAACCGCAGATCGATCGTGAAATTGAGGCGATGCGACAGGGATGGTAAAGATGAGGACCAGGGCTTTTCCGGCCCTCAAAACACACTCATACCGAAACGGCCAATATCCAGATAGCGCACGGTTTTTAGTGACACTGCGGCACGGCAGGCCGGGTATAGCAGCCACCTTAAGATATTTCGGGATCGATCAATTTTTAAAAACCAGACGGAGCGGCAAGCGCTTAACATGCCTGTCATTCCAAAAAGAGTTGCACTGCCTGTTATATAAAATTCGAACCAATTACCATTCTGAAACAAAGCCCACCCAAGAAAATATCCAGCATTTCATCAATTGGATTAAAGCAGCCTGCGATAGTGAGCAGCCTGACTTTAACCGCACCCAAAAGCAATTCGTGGATCGATTGTTAAATCACATGCAAAAATTCGTGAATTCCTGAATTTTTGCGATCAATTGCTTTGCGTGATTGGTTACAAAAACGGAATGGGTTTGCCGGTACGATAGGCGAGGGCGGAACAGATGGCAACCAGATTGCCGCTCACATCGCTGACGCGGATATCGTAGCTGGCCGTTTTTTTGGTCTGGCTGACCCTTTGGGCCTCAGCCCGCAATTTTACGCCCGGCTCAGGGCTGGAAACGTAGGTCACATTCACATTCAGCGCAACGGCGATGGTACCGTCGGTCTGGCCGGCAGTTTCAAAGGCCTCGTCGATTAATGCAAAGACAGCGCCGCCATGCGCGCGATCATAAATGTTGTTCATATGGTCCGGATCATAAATCATTTCTACGACTGAATACCCCAGCGCCAATTCCTTCAATCGGATTTGCATTGCTTTTGCAAATGGTTCATTTTGCACGGCCTTGTAAATCGCCTCTTTGACCTTTGGATCCATCGAGGGTCTCCCTCTCACAATTGGAATATATGTGTAAAACCCATATCTGAAAAAATACCGGTACGATAAATTAGTTTCCCGGCATTTATATGCAACGGCCCGGTGGATACACGATTTCCATCGGGCGGCCTTTTTGATCCGTCGCAGGTTTAAGCGGCACCGTTTTCGGTTTGCCTGCTGAAAACCGGGCGGCAACGGCTAGAACGAGTGCATCCAGAATATCATCACGTGCCAGATCTTTGCGCCGAAACTGATCCAGGGCCTGCTCGACAATGGCTGCGGTTTGTGAGTGGATTTTCGTCAGTATCGAAAAGCGCTCTGTAAAACCCTGTGCGGTTTTTTTGGAGTGCGCCATGGCGTGTTTGCCTGCCAACGCCCAGAAACACAGCTCGGGGTGCGACTCTCGAACCCTTGTTTGCGCCGCTGGGGTATGTTGCAACCAGGTATCGACTTCTTTAATCTTGGCGGCAATATTCCAGGTCTGGATGGAAATCCTCTTCCCCATGACCTGCTTGTTGATTCGGCACGCCTGGCGGTAGCTCTTCGCCTGTAATGCCTTGCGGCAGGGAACCGCAAAAACACTGGCACCTCTTCGCCCTAACAGTTTGCGTGTTTCCAGGTCACAGATTCGTTGGCTGGAATCCGGCAGGCCAATCGGTATGTCAATCAACATCATCGACGGTGCATTCATCGCATTCCAGAGTTCGTCGATGGTCTTATGAACGTTAATTGCCCAGTTCCGGCCCGAACCGAGCGCTACCGCAAACCATCCCCCTCTGCAACCATCCACACCAATATAATCCATGCTTCTCTCATCCCACAATCGGGGTTAAACAGGGTATTGTGTTTTAAAAGCAACACATATGTAATACCGAGATCAGCAATTCAGTGCAAGATCTATTAAACCCACACCAGCAAGAAGCCCTAAATACAGTTGCGATTTCTAATAATCCGTTTGTCTAAAATCCCAACGCTCTGACAGTCCTTACATAACTCCAATACTCCAGCCTGGCCTTCGTAGCCGAATCCTCTTCGGCGAAGTAGGCTACTCCATCACTCCAACACTCCAATGTTTAAAAACTCCATCACTCCAATTCAAATCTTTTCCTTGAATAACTGCCAGGGCCATCATAAATTGAATACCATGCACGACGATCAGTTTCGAAAACTGCTGGATACGTTTGATTTTACATGGTCCGGATACCGCAAGGTGAGAAAAGGTGTTAAAAAGCGTATCTCACGCCATATGCAGGAAACAAATTGTCCCAGCATGCACGGCTATCTGGCGTTGATTGCGCAAAATGAAACCGTGCGGCGGGAATGTGAGCTGCGATTGACGGTTTCCATCAGCCGGTTTTTTCGCGACCGCCAGCTTTGGGTTGGCCTGGAACAGGATATATTGCCGGGCATTATTAAAACACAGCGTGAAAAATTGCGTGTATGGTCAGCCGGTTGTGCGCGTGGCGAAGAAGTTTACAGTTTAAAGATTATCTGGGACTGCTTAAAGCCGACATATGCGCAACTGCCGGTGCTTGAAATCACCGCTTCCGACAAGCATCCCGACTATATAGAAAAGGCGAGGGCAGGGGTGTATACCAAAAGCAGCTTAAAGGAAGTTCCCACGGAAATGCGCGAACGCTATTTTGATATCCGCAAAAGCGGCAATCGATTTGATATCAAGGCATTTATTAAAGCAGATATTGACTGGAAGGTTCAGGATATTTTCGCAGAGCCACCCGGGGCTGGCTTTAATATTATTTTTTTGAGAAATAATCTGTTAACGTATTATAAAGAACCTATTATTGAAGAGGGGCTGAGCAGGGTGTCCAAAGCTCTGATACCCCAAGGCTGGCTGATTGTCGGCTCCCATGAGAAATTACCTGTCGGCGCTTCAAATTTTCGCCGTCACGAATCCATCCCCTGGGCTTATCAATGGGAAGATTAAGATTGGATTTTATTTTTCTTTTTGTTCGGACTTTTTCTTTTTCTTGCGCGGCCTTTTTACGCCATACGATCTGTTAAAAATTTTTCCCCGTTTGGTTCTTTTGTCTCCTTTACCCATATAGTCGTTAACCTCCTGGAAGTATGCGTTTCGAATAAAAGCATCAAAAATGACTGACTGAAACGTTCATAACGTATTCTTTTTTATTTTTCAAGCGGCACAAGCATTCTCCAAAGCCTTCATACAGGCTTAATTGGACATTCATTAAAGCTTTGCGACCGGATTTTGAAAGCTGCACGGCATTAAGGCGGCACATTTGCCGCACACATGGGTTGATTCCGGCAAATCCGATAAATAGTCCAATGTATAGCGATTCTCATTTAGCCGATTCCAGCAAGTTTGTCTTTCAATTCCTTCCGTTTTCAAGGCGTTCACGGGGCAGGCGTCGATGCATTTGCCGCATTTCTTGCCGGCTTTCAGCAGACAGGCCTCCTGCGTTTCAATTAGAGGATTATCTCCCAATTCGGCTTCGGTAACCAGGCTTCCCATACGTCCCGTACAACCCATCGGTGTAATCAGCATGCAATGCGTCCCGAAGCGCCCCAGATTTGCCAGATGGGCTAAATGTTTGTGCGACCAGCGGGCCATTAAAATGGATTCATCGAAATTATGGGTGGTCGGCGTCAGGCCGGATTGAAAGCCTTTGTCAATCAGCAGTTGCTCCAGAGCCTTGCTTAAGCGTTCGATTAAATCATTGGTTTGAACATAGGCCAGGCCCCAGCTGCGGCAGGGGCGGTCGCCCTTTTTGTTTTCTTTAATCAGGCCGCGTTTGAAGGGAATAAAAAAAACGATCAATGATCTGGCGGTTGGCAGCAAGTCGTGGGGGTGCAAATGCTCCTTATACGCAATCTGCGGCAAGATTTTAAAGCGCTCGTCGATCGGTGCGCTAACCAGCAACGGTTCTTGCCAGAAGCCTTCGCTGCCCAAGCGCTCCGGCTCGGCTGCCA
>JASFEV010000274.1:0-5889 GCA_050124655.1 Desulfobacterales bacterium | reverse complement strand
AAACACCCCTATAACTTACGAAATGTTCTCAGCTGCATTAACTGGCCCATCTGCATTTGAGCCTGTCGGCCGCTGACGCCCCAGGGCTTGATGGCCGGTGCGGGCTGCCGGCCGACTATCGGCATCTGGGGCGCTGCCGCCGCCATGGCGGACTGCATGGCAATGGCTTCTTCTTCGGTTTTGAGATATTGCATGACAGCGGCGATGGCCGCTGCGGTTTTTGGGTCATTTCCCATCTGAACTCCTTTTTTAGGTTAAGCCCGCCGAAAGCCCTCGATAAACGTGATTGTGCCCGTTTTTCGGTTTTGCCGGGAAAGGTATTGTCTTTATAAACGCAACGGGTTAAACGGGCCAACGGGCAAACCGATTACATCGGTATATTGCCATGTTTTTTCGGCGGTCGGGTCTCCCGTTTGGTACACAGGACTTCTAAAGCATCGATCAGGCGCGCACGGGTCTCAGCGGGCTCGATGACCGCATCAATATAGCCCCGATTGGCCGCCTGATAGGGATTTGAAAACAGCTCCTCATATTCTTGAATTTTTTCCTGGCGCTTGGCGGCCGAATCCTCAGCCTGAGTAATTTCCTTGCGGTGGATGATATTGGCCGCACCGGCTGCACCCATAACGGCAATTTCTGCAGTGGGCCAGGCAAATGCCATATCCGCACCCAGGTCTTTGGAGCACATGGCCAGATATGAGCCCCCGTAATCTTTGCGGGTCACCAACAGCAGCTTGGGCACTGTGGCTTCTGAATAGCACCACAGAAGTTTGGCACCATGCCGAATGATCCCGCCCCATTCCTGTTGGCTGCCGGGCAGATATCCCGGAACATCGGCGATGGTTAGCATCGGTATGTTAAATGCGTCACAAAATCGAATAAATCGGGTGGCTTTGTCCGAGGCATTGATATCCAGACAGCCGGCCAGCACCTTCGGCTGGTTGGCAATAATGCCGATGCTTCTGCCATTCAGGCGGGCAAAACAGACCACAATGTTACGGGCAAAATACTGATGAGGCTCAAAAAATTCCCCGTTATCGACAATGGCCCGAATAACGTCTTTTATATCATATGATTTATTAGGGTTGTCCGGGATAATTGAATTTAAAGACGAATCGCTCCGGCGGGGATCATCATCCGTATCAACAATGGGTGGATCTTCCATATTATTGGACGGCAGATAGGATAACAGCCGTTTGATGCGATCAATGGCATCTTGATCGCTGTCACAGGCAAAGTGCGCTACACCGCTTTTTTCATTATGTGTTTTGGCCCCACCTAAATCTTCAAAGGTGATTTCTTCACCGGTAACAGCTTTAATCACCTCGGGTCCGGTAATGAACATATAGCTGCTGCCTTTGACCATGAACACCCAGTCGGTCATGGCCGGTGAATAAACCGCACCCCCTGCGGTGGGACCCATAATCGCAGAAATCTGGGGAATGACACCCGATGCGGCAGAATTGCGGAAAAAAATCTGTCCGTACCCGGAAAGGGCATCGACACCTTCCTGTATGCGGGCACCACCCGAGTCATTTATGCCTACAAACGGCACTCCGGCTTTCAAGGCCAGATCCATGACTTTACAGATCTTTTTGGAGTGCATCTCTCCTAAGCTGCCGGCTCTGGCTGTAAAATCCTGGGAGAACGCAAACACCGGTCGACCTTCCACCAGGCCATGGCCGGTGATGACTCCGTCAGAGGGGATATCGATTTTCTGCATACCAAAATTGACACAACGATGCATGACAAACATATCAATCTCACGAAACGTTCCCTCATCAAACAATAGATTCAACCGCTCCCGGGCAGTAAGCTTGTTTTTTTCGTGCTGCTTGGCAACCGCTTTTTCGCCTCCCATTTGAAGGGTTTTGGCTTCACGTTCTTTAAGCTCTGTGATTTTATCTTCGACAACACCCATTCTTCATATCCTTTCATTGGAATGTTGGAGTAGCCTACTCCGCCGAAGTAGCTTCAGCTACGAAGGCCGGATTAAATTACTGGAGTACTGGGTTGAGGCTGGATATCATTCGACAACAATCCCATATTCCATTACACCGGTACTCCAAAATTTATAGCACTATGGATGAATGTAAACTTGGATTTGCCTTTTTACGAATGACTGTTCCTTGAACCCTAAGTGTAAAATTTTAAACTTTCTAGACCGGACGCTTATTGTCAAGAAAAAAAAGCAATTTATCGGCTGCCAGGGTCGGAGCGGTTTCCCCTCTGGCAACCGCACGTGTAATCTGATCAAGTTTTTGTTTGATATCAGGATTGTTATAAAACCGTTGTTTCAGTTCATCTTCAACCATGGACCACAGCCAATCCAGCGCCTGTTTTTGACGTTTATGTTCCAGTTCACCGCTGTGACTAAACTGTTTATGAAATTTCATGACCGTTTGCCAGATTTCATCAATCCCCGCCATTTCCAATGCGCTGCAAGTCAGCACCGGTGGCTCCCAGTTGGGAGATGCGGGCTGAAGCATATGCAGTGCGGTGGCATAAATTTTGGCCGCTTTTTGGGCCTTTTTGATGTTGTCGCCATCGGCTTTGTTTATCGCGATGGCATCGGCCAGTTCCAACACGCCTCTTTTGATCCCTTGTAATTCATCTCCGGCTCCGGCCAGCATCAACACCAGGAAAAAATCAACCATTGATGCCACGGTGGTTTCCGATTGTCCGACACCGACCGTCTCAACAATAATCACATCAAAACCGGCGGCTTCGCAAACCAGCATGGTTTCTCGGGTTTTGCGGGCCACGCCTCCCAGGGTGCCGCCAGAAGGCGACGGTCGAATGAATGCATTTTCCTCGACTGCAAGCTTTTCCATGCGCGTCTTATCGGCCATGACGCTGCCACCGCTTCTGGAGCTGCTGGGATCCACCGCCAAAACCGCCACCCGATGGCCGTCTTCCACCAGCGACATCCCCAGGCTTTCGATGAACGTACTTTTGCCAACGCCGGGCACGCCGGTAATACCCAGACGAATCGCTTTGCCGGTGTGCGGCAGCAGCTCATCCACAATTATACGCGCCAGTTGCTGGTGGTCCGGGCGCGCACTTTCAATCAGGGTGATGGTTTTTGACAGCAGCCTGCGATCCTGTTTGCGGACACCCTTGATCAATATTTTGGGATCAGCCGAATTCATAAGTCAGCTAGCCCCTCTGATCCAAAGCATTCAACACCTGATTGGCCGATTCGGTCACCGGTGTGCCGGGGCCAAAAATACCGACCACACCGGCGTTATAAAGCGCCTCATAATCCGACGGTGGTATGATGCCACCAACGACCACCAGAATGTCCCCGCCGCCTTCTTTTTTGAGCGATTCAATCAGTTCCGGGACCAGGGTTTTATGCCCGGCGGCCAAGCTGGATGGGCCAACCACATGAACATCATTTTCGACTGCCATGCGGGCGGCCTCTTCGGGCGTTTGAAACATGGGACTGATATCCACATCAAATCCAAGATCGGCAAAAGCGGTGGCAATGACTTTAATGCCACGATCATGACCATCCTGGCCCATTTTGGTGACCAGGATTCTTGGACGACGCCCTTCTTTTTCCTTAAATTCTGAAGTCCGTTTGCGAATGGATTCGATAATCTCACTGTCACCATATTCGGAAGCATATATGCCCGAAATACACTGGGTGGTGGCCACGTAACGCCCAAATGCTTTTTCAAGAGCATCTGAGATTTCGCCGCCGGTGGCCCGGGCCCGCACTGCTGGGATACAGGCTTCCAGCAAATTGCCGCCGGATTCCGCAGCATTCATGACCGCCTGCAGTGCTTGTTCGACGGTTTTTGCGTCCCGCTTCGCTTTAAGCTTCTTTAAGCGGTTGATTTGTTCATCCCGGACGCTGGCCGGAACTTCAAGGATTTCCAGATCGACATCTTCTTCAATCGTGTACTTGTTGACGCCCACAATGACATCCTTGCCCTGATCAATGCGCGCCTGCCGTCGGGCAGCCGCTTCTTCAATGCGCATTTTGGGCATCCCGGTTTCAATCGCTTTGGCCATGCCGCCCATCTCTTCGACCTCATCAATGATTTTACCGGCCTCACGAATAATGCCATCGGTTAGGGCCTCGACATAATATGAGCCTGCCAATGGATCAACGGCATGGCAGATCTGGGATTCTTCCTGGACGATCAGCTGGGTATTGCGCGCAATGCGGGCCGAAAAGTCGGTGGGCAGGCCCACCGCTTCATCAAAGGAATTGGTGTGCAGCGACTGGGTGCCGCCCAGCGCTGCCGATAGACATTCCAGGGTGGTTCGGATAATATTGTTGTAAGGATCCTGGGCCGTCAGGCTCCAACCCGAGGTCTGGCAATGGGTACGCAACATGGTGGACCGCTGATCTTTGGGATTAAACTGACTGATTAATTTATGCCACAAAAACCGTGCTGCCCGCAGCATGGCAATCTCCATAAAAAAGTTCATACCGATCCCAAAGAAAAATGACAGGCGCGGCGCAAAAGCGTCGATGTCCAGACCGGCATTGAGCGCCGCGCGAACATATTCCACCCCGTCAGCCAGGGTAAAGGCCGTCTGCAGCACGGAGTCGGCCCCGGCCTCCATCATATGATAACCACTGATGCTGATGGTGTTATAGCGGGGCATATGGCTTGAGCAATACCCGATAATATCAGAGACAATCCGCATGGAAGGTTCCGGCGGATAGATATAGGTGTTGCGGGTCAGGTATTCTTTTAAAATGTCATTTTGGATCGTGCCAGCCAGTTTCTCTTGACTGACACCCTGTTCTTCAGCGGCAACAATATACCCGGCTAAAATAGGCAGGACTGCGCCGTTCATGGTCATGGAAACCGTCATCTGATCCAGCGGAATCTGATCAAATAGAATTTTCATGTCCTCAACCGAATCCACCGCCACACCGGCCTTGCCGACATCCCCACTGACCCGTGGGTGATCGGAGTCGTAACCCCGGTGCGTTGCCAGGTCGAATGCCACCGATAGTCCTTTTTGGCCGGCTGCCAGACAGCGGCGATAAAAGGCGTTGGATTCTTTGGCTGTGGAAAAACCGGCGTATTGACGGATCGTCCACGGCCGGCCCGCATACATGGTCGCCCGGGGACCTCGCATATAAGGTTCCAGGCCCGGCAGCGTGTTGAGATGGGTCATTCCCTCAAGATCTTCGGCCGTGTACAAGGGCTTAACATGTATACCTTCGGGCGTATGCCAATCCAGGGATTCCAGCGGCTTGCCCCTTAATCCTTTTTCGGCGAGCTCCTGCCATTTTTTTAAATCCGGATGTTTTGCCATGGTCATCAACTCCTTCTATGTGATCTTTTGGTTCAACTAATTCTTGTTAGGTCCAAAACGACCTATAATTCAATCGCAGCTGGCTACTGGTTTCTGGCCACTGGCTGCTAATGACTGAAATTCGGCGGCATCGAAAAGCCAGCCGCCAGGAGCAAGAAGCCAGAAGCTATTGACCCATGCCGAATCTGCTGCACGCCCCAACAGGGCTTAATCGCGATTTAGTCTCTTTCACAAAGCTCAACCAGCACCCCATTAGTGGCTTTAGGGTGCAGAAAAGCAATTTTAGCACCACCGGCGCCGATCCGGGGCTGTTCGTCAATTAAGCGGATGCCTTTTTCTTTTAATTCACTCAAGGCCGCTTCGATGTTCTCCACTCGAAACGCAACGTGCTGAATCCCCTCGCCTTTTTTCTCAAGGTAGCGGGCTATCGGCCCATCGGGCGCAGTGGATTCCAATAACTCCACTTCACTCTCTCCAACCGGGAAAAAGGCCGTAGTGACTTTTTGTTCCGCCACGGTTTCTGATCCTTCAAAGGAAAGCCCCAAAACATCGGTCCAGAAATTTTTACCGGCGTCAATGCTGTTCACCGCAATTCCGAGG
>JASFEV010000273.1:0-5910 GCA_050124655.1 Desulfobacterales bacterium | reverse complement strand
GCCAAAGGTATCGCAAATTTCATTATAAATCCCTCCTCATTAAATTAGAATTCAGGCGATAAACGCCCGACTGTATAAAAATTTACTTATAGCGCTAACCGGTGTGACAGGTTTTGCCAGATTTGTCTGATCGCCAGTCCGGCTTTTGATTGTGTATTGTACTCAAATATCGTTTGGCCCTGCACCATGGCTTTGATAAAGATCGGATCGTAGGGGATGCGCCCCAGAGAGGTTAATCCCTCTGCCTTAACAAAGGCTTCAATATCGGCTGTCAGGTCCGGGTTCAGGTCGAACTTGTTAACGCACACCATGGCCGGCACCTTGAAGTGGTTTGCCAACTCGATGACGCGCTGCATGTCGTGAATGCCGGACAAAGAGGGCTCGGTTACAATCAGAACGGCGCTGGCGCCGCCGATCGAAGCGATGACCGGACAGCCAACTCCGGGAGGGCCATCGGTCAAAATAAGGTCATGCTTTTTTTCATCGGCTAGTTTTCTGGCTTCTTGCCGTACGAGAGTTACCAGCTTACCTGAATTCTCCTCGGCAATGCCGAGCTGGGCATGAACCATCGGACCGAAACGGGTGTCTGATATAAACCATTCTCCGCACGTATTTTCGGGGAAGTCGACTGCCTTTTCAGGGCAGAAATAGACACATACGCCGCAGCCTTCGCAGTCTAGGGGATTGATATGGTAATCCGCATCGATGGCGCTATACCTGCAAAGTTCCCTGCACAAGCCGCATTCAGAACATTTGCTTTTACGAATTGCGGCCGTGTGGCCTGATCGAAATTCAGCACGCGAGAGAACTTGCGGATTTGCAACCAGATGAAGATCAGCGGCGTCCACATCGGCATCACAAAGCACCTTGTTTTCGGCCAGTGATGCCAGTGCTGCGATTATACTGGTTTTACCGGTCCCGCCTTTGCCGCTGATGAGGATCAATTCTTTCATGTTTGGTGTTTAGTGTTTAGTGTTTGGTGTTTGGTTTTTGGATAGATGCCTGATTTTATCATGGAGCTCCAGAAATTTTTCTTTCCACTGCGGGATGACGTCCACCAGCATCTCACCTTTCGAATAAGCCTCTGCGATCTGCCGATCGAATGGAATTTCCATTAAAATGGGCAGACCTTTTTGCCGGGCAAATTTTTTGACCGCATCGTCTCCCAGGTCACTGCGGTTAATAACCAGCCCGCTGGGAATCTGGAGGATCTCGACCGCACCGACGGCCAGTTTTAAATCATGAAGGCCAAAAGGCGTGGGCTCGGTGACCAGCAGCACAAAGTCGCTTTCTTTCATGGCGGCAATCACCGGGCATGAGGTCCCCGGAGGTGCATCGATGATGGTGAGTTTTTGGGGGTCCTGATAAGCGCGCACCTGTTTAATCAACGGCGGCGACATGGCCTCACCCACCCGCAAGCGGCCGTGAATGAACTCGATGCCGTTGCTCTGCCCCTTTTCAATGATGCCGAGTTCACGCCGGCCCTGTATAATGGCGCTTTCCGGACAGATCTCCCAACAACCGCCGCAGCTGTGGCAGAGCTCATCAAAAATCAAGATATTTTGATTCACCACAGCAATGGCCTTGAACTGACAGATCTCCGCGCACTTTCCGCAATAGGTGCACCGATCCTCATCGACTTCCGGCACCGGTAGAAAAACCGTCTGAGAGCTTTCAAATGACGGATTGATAAACAGATGGGCATTGGGTTCTTCCACATCACAGTCCAGCAATTGGATGGGGGCGCCCACTGATCGCGCCAAATTGGTTGCCACGGTTGTTTTACCGGTTCCGCCTTTTCCACTGGCAATGCTGACAATCATAGCAAACTACTTTCATTCCAATCGTTGGTCTTATCTGCGCCGCATTCCACCTCCGCGCCCCATGCCCCGGCCGCCGCCCTGACCCATCCCGCGGCCAGCGCCCATGCCGAAATGACTGCCGACGGTAGATTGGGTTGTGGACTTAAGCGCGCCGCTTCTATAGCGATTTACCACTTCTTCGATGGTCCCCTGCTGCTCGGCAAAGATATCAATACCGGCAGCTGCCAGCGTTTGAACGGCATTAGGCCCGACATGACCGGTAATCACCGCACTCACGTTTTTATCCGCGAGGAATTGCGCTGCCTGGATGCCGGCGCCACTGCTCTGGGCGGTGCTTTGGTTGTCAAAGACCTCAAATCGCATATCCGCAGGATCAATGATCAGAAAATAGGCGCAGCGGCCAAAGCGCGGGTCCAGTGCAGCATCTAAATTTTTGCCAGAGGAGCTGATGGCTATTTTCATTTTGTTGCCTCCTTGTTATGAGTATATGCTCATAATACTATAATGGCATCCAGATTGATTGTCAAGGATTTTGATGGATGCGGCGGCCCTAAAATGAAAGTTAAGCATTCGCATTTTTTCTGAAGGAAACCGCAGAGCGTTTTGGCCGGAAGGCTTTTACGCTCTTTCGCCAAAATGCCCCGTCCGCCGGAGGCGGACCGCGGGGAGGCTTCACTTAAGATTTTTCTGATTGTCCATGTAGTTTTTGCGCGCGGTGGCAAAGTCGGGGTCGATACGCAGGGCTTTGTCAAAATGGTGGTGGGCAGCCTCAAATTTACCCTGGCGCTGTAACGCCAGTCCAAGATTGTTGTGTGCTTCTGCATACTCGGGATCGAGGCGCAAGGCTTCCTGGTAATGATAAATGGCCTTCGTAAGTTTATCTTGTCTTCCCAGTGCAATTCCCAAATTGTTATGTGCACGAGAATAGGTAGGGCTGAGTTGCAACGCTTTTCTAAAATGATGAACGGCTTCATTCAATCGGCCCTGCATGACCAAGGCGATGCCGATATCATTGTGTGCTTCTTTGTCGTTCGGATTTAAGCGCAAGGATTCACGTAGGTGAATCAGGCCTTCATCGAGATGGCCGTGCCTGGCCAGTGTATAGCCTAAATTATAATGGGCAGTGGCATAGTCCGGCTTGATTTGCAATGCTCGCCGGTACATCTGATAAGCTTCTTCCACTCGACCCGCAGTGGCTAAAGCGACGCCTAAATTGTTATATGGCCGGGCCTTTTGCGGTGATTTTGATACGCTATCCTGCCAAATGGCAACCGCACTTGTCCACGCCTGGTTGCGCACATAGGTTCCGATCGATCCGGCAACAATAAAAATGCTTAACAAGGCAACGCACAGCCATTTGGGTCTGATGGTCTTAAATGCAATACTGACCAGCATCAGGATAAACATCATCGATGGAAGATAGGTGCGATGTTCAAATATTATCTCCAAGCCGATAACCGATGACTCTATCACCAGATGACCGAAAAACCATAGGATCCCAAATGAAATGAGTGGCGCTTTTTTTGCCAGGTAAATGGCAGCAGCGACAGCACCGGCAATGCCGACAAGGGAAAAGACAGTGGTCATGGGATCGAAAAGAGACTGTGAAATTTCAAACGCATGATCTATGTTGAGCCGGGAAGGATGCGGCCAGAAAATTAAGCTGAGGTAAAAGATAACAACGCGAAACTGGGTCAGCAAACGCTGGCCGACAGTGTAATCACGAATCGTGTAAGAAGCCAATATTCCCTTTATTGGCGCTGTGTCCAGGTAATAGAGTGTCAGCAGAATTAAGAAAACCAATACGCCGCCTAGCACGATGCTTTTCTTTTTATACGATAAGTTGCTGAAGCCCTGCAAAAAATACCACTCATAAAGAAGAATAAAAAAGGGCAGGGTGGCGGTGTTCTCCTTGGTTCCAAATGCAATGATGCCGCTGGCCGCACATCCGGCCAAGAGCCATCGCCGGGACACTCTATTCTCTGTCAGGCGCCCTTTGGCATATAGCAAAATGGATAAAACGTAAAACAAGGTGGCCAGACTGTTCATGCGCTGCACAATATAACTGACCGACTGGGTTTGCAGTGGATGAAGCCCCCAGATAAAGGCCGCAAAAAAGGGTATCCAGACCAGCATAAATTGATCGTAACGCCTGCGCAAGCCAGGGCTGTTCAAGGTCGTTTTCGCAAGAAAATAGAATAGGACGCTATTGAAGATGTGAATCAGGATATTGACGAAATGATAGCCGACGACATTATACCCATGAAACAAATAGTTAAGGGCAAAACTGATGTTGGATACCGGCCTGCGGCGAGAAGGGCTCTCGAAGCCGGCCGTCAGCAAATCCGGCACAGACAGGTGTTTCAGCCGAATTTTGGGGTTTTGCTGAATATTGGGTCGATCGTCGAATATAAATGGTCCGGTTAACGTATTGGAATATATAAGAAAAATAAAAACGCTGAACAGCAGTAAAAGCCAGGTCTCGTACTTAACGCGGGAATCTGGAAAATCGGGGCGAGGTTTCATCGCACAATAGCCGTCGCTATCTCAAAACGATTTTGGGATCGAAGCCATCTTTTTTAAGCCGCGTGCTAAGATCAGTGGCAGCCTGCTTGTTTTCAAAGGCGCCGATGAGAACTCGGATCCGGTTTGGGTTCGCTTTGGCTGGCAGGTGGTAACTGCAATAGCCCTTTGACAGCAGCTGGGTTTCGAGCTTTGCCACGGCGTTTTTTGGAATCACCGAGCCCACCTGAATCGCATAGGGCTTTTTGGTGATATTGACATAGCGGAACTTTCGACGTTTTAGATCATTGGCGGCGATCTTAGCATCTGCCAGATCCTTATAGTTGCCGATGTAAACCCGATACCATTTTCCCTTTCCGGAAATATTCACCGGACTGGTATACGCTGGATCGCCCTTGGTGTTTAATTTGCGGGCCACCTGGATGGATCGTTGCGGATCTCGAAAGGCGCTGACCTGAATGGTATAGGGCAGGTGTTTGATAGTTGCGACCGGTGGTTTCGTGGCTGCTGCTTTAGACAGTTGAGCGTTGGTCGCAGCTGTCTGCGTTTTAGCGGGCACCACTGATTTGGCAGCGGCCGCGGGACCTGTTGGCGCCGCCAGGCTTTCCTTGACTGCCGGTTCAGATCGTTTTGCGGTGGTTTTCGGCGTCTGCGTTTTGACCGGCACAATGGGCTTCGCCGATGTAACTGGAGCGGATGGTGTTTCCCCACCTTTCTCGGGCGAAGCTGCGGTGGTGGGTTGCGGTGCTTTGACAGCGGTCACGGTATTGGGGGTATCCGTGGATACATCCGGTGTTTTTTCATCGGGGGCAGCGCTCGATGCGGATGCATTTTGTGCTGTGGCCGGTTTTGGCAGGGCCGTATAATCAATTAACAAGGCTTGCTGAGATTGGTAGTTTTTCAGGCGGCTAAGGTATATTCGCACTTCTTCCGTTTTATTGGCCAGCATCAGCTTTTGAATGGCTTTTCTCTGGGTTTCAATGGCTGATTGGAAATCACCCGCAGCGGCATAAGCGGCGGCCAGTGTATCCATGGAACTGACATCAGGCTTAAGTTCCATCGCCTTCTGTGCCAGACGGACGGCAGCGCCTCCATCACGGATGCGCTGATCGGCGCAGGTGGCCAGAACCCAGGCCTTGTTATTATACGCATCTACCAAAAAAGGATTGATTTCCAAGGCCCGGGTATAGTCCTCGAGGGCTAATTTCAAATTGCCCATTTGTGTATGCGCAAAGCCGCGATTGTTATATGCTTTCGCATACCGGGGCTGAATGTCAATCGCTTTGCTGTAATCAGCGATGGCCTGATCGTAATTTCCTTTCAACGCCCAGGTGACACCTCGGAGATTATAGGATTGATAGTCGTGTGGTATGATTTCAATGGCAGTTGAAAACGCTTTAATGGCCTCGTCGTACTGCCGTGTGCTGAGCAGTCCGTGGCCCTTGTCAAACCAATCCACATCTTGCGCCCGAGCACTCGGATTCATCATCAAAATCGCTATACCGATGATGACCAAAACCGCTTGAAGTGATCGCATATTGCTAGAATATCTAAATTTGAGCTG
>JASFEV010000272.1:0-5948 GCA_050124655.1 Desulfobacterales bacterium | reverse complement strand
GGTTTGGTGGCTGGCCCCCAGACCGGCACCATTGTCACCGTGAAAATATTCATTAAATAGGATCAGGTCGCGCCAATGGGGATCTTTCTGAAAAATGTTGAGGTCTCCGTATATCGGGCGTTTGCCGTCACCGTTACGCAAAAACATCTTGGTCAAGCGCTGGGACAATTCGGTTGCAACTTGTCCGAGGGTCATCAGTTGCCCGGATCCGGTTGGAAATTCGACTTTAAGCGAATCGCCGTAGTAATGATCGAACTTTTGCAGCGATTCGATCAGCAGGTAGTTGATCGGAAACCAGATCGGCCCGCGCCAGTTGGAGTTGCCGCCAAAAAGCCCGCTCTCGGACTCGGCCGGCTGGTAGTAGATGGTGTGCGTCTGGCCGTCCACATGAAATTGGTAGGGATTTTCCCTGTGGAATCTGGAAACAGAACGGATACCGTATTCGGACAAAAATTCGTTTTCATCCAACATCGGCTTCAGCGTTCTGATGAGGTGATCGCGATTGACGATTGCCAAAAGACGGCGGGCGTCCTCGCCTTCGGCCTTGACACAGGCCACGTTGCCGCTGTCTCGCAAATAGACGCGGTTTTCAAAAAACCAATTTAAGCGCCGCTTGAAGTCCGGCAGGCTTTCAATCAGCTCATGCTCCAGGGTTTCCACTGCCAGCAGAGGTATCAAGCCCACCAGGGATCGGACTTTCAACGGAACGATCTCACCGCCGGGCAGGTGCAATACATCGTAGAAAAATCCATCCGCTTCGTCCCACAGGCTGATGCCGCCGTGGTATTCGTCGGTCATGGCACGGGCGATGCGCAGAAAATGCTCAAAGAATTTGCTGGCCGTGTCCTGATAGACGGGATTTTCCTTGGACAGCTCCAGGGCAATTCTCAGCATAACTAGGCAGTAGAAGCCCATCCAGGAAGTCCCGTCGGACTGATCAATATGGCCACCGGTGGGCAGCGGCGCGCTGCGATCAAAAACGCTGATATTGTCCAGGCCCAGAAATCCCCCCTGGAAGACGTTGTTGCCATCGGTGTCTTTTTTGTTGACCCACCAGGTAAAGTTCAGCAACAGTTTGTGAAAAATGCCCTCCAGAAAAGCACGATCCGCTGTCCCCTGCTGCTTGGCGTCGATTTTGTAAACCCGCCAGGCTGCCCAGGCATGCACCGGCGGGTTGACGTCGCCGAAATGCCATTCATAGGCCGGCAAAGAGCCGTTGGGGTGCATGTACCATTCGCGGGCCATTAAATCGAGCTGTCGTTTGGCAAAATCAGCATCCACAATGGCCAGCGGGAGGCAGTGAAATGCCAGGTCCCAGGCCGCATACCACGGATATTCCCATTTGTCGGGCATCGAAATGATGTCGAAATTGTTGAGATGCTGCCATTCACTGTTGCGCCCCTGGCGGCGCCGCTTCGGCACCGGCTTAAAGCCAGGATCGCCGTGCAGCCATTGTTCGATGTTGTAGTAAAAAAATTGTTTCGTCCATAGCATACCGGCCAGAGCCTGGCGCTGCACGCGCTTTTCGTCTTCACTGAGGCCCGGTTTTTGAATCGCATTGTAAAACGCATCCGCTTCGGCCAGCCGCTGTGTGAAGATGGTATCAAATTCGGCAAAGGGCTCATTGTGGCCGGCGCCGGTCAAGCGCAGCCGAATGGTGCGCGACATGCCCGGATCGATATGGCCCCTGTAGAGCGCGGCGACCTTGGTACCTTCCCGGGATGGGTTAACGACATCTTTCTCACCGTTGATTAGGTAGCGATGAAAGGCATCTTTGACATACGGATGTCCATTGGCGGAGCTGTCAAAGCGGGCGAAGTTGGTTTCGTTTTCGGTAAACAGCAGATCATCGGCGTTTTCGGCGTACAGGTAATAGTTGCCGGCCGCCGGATGTTTGATTTCCACCGCGGCATGCTGGGCGCTTGTAGGGGTCTGCTTTAAGATCGGCTTGCCGGGAACGTCGTTCATCGGTCCGTTTTCATAGCCCCAGGACCAGGTGTTGCGAAACCACAGGCTCGGTAGCACAATACATTCGGCAGCTTCCGGGGCGCGATTGAACACTGTTATTTTAGCCAGGATGTCATCCGGGTCCGCCTTGGCATACTCAATCATGACATCAAAGTAGCGGTTGTCTTTAAAAACACCGGTGTCCAAGAGCTCATACTCGTAATCCGAAAATCCCCGACGCCGGTTCTCAGACACCAGATCAGTGTAAGGGTAGACCGCCTGTGGGTATTTGTAGAGCATCTTCATGTAACTGTGAGTGGGGGTGCTGTCGAGATAGAAGTAATACTCTTTGACATCCTCACCGTGATTGCCTTCAGATCCGGTCAGCCCGAACATGCGCTCTTTTAAGATTGGATCTTTACCGTTCCATAGTGCCAGTGCAAAACAGATATATTGATAGCGATCCGAAATCCCGGCGATTCCGTCTTCGCCCCAGCGGTACGCCCGACTGCGGGCGTGATCGTGCGGGAAGTAATCCCAGGCACTGCCGTCGATGCTATAATCTTCCCGCACAGTTCCCCAGGACCTCTCGCTCAGATAAGGTCCCCATTTTTTCCAGTTTGCTTTGCGATTGCGGTATTCGGCAAGTCGCTGATATTCGACTGTATCGTTCATATCGGTGCTCCTATAAGAATCGGGGCTGGTACTGCTCTGAAAGAATCGATTCAGGCCTTAAATCAAATCTTGAGATTCTCAGATGATATAGACAAAAGGTTCTTACCAGCAGCAGAATGTACTTATGTCGAAACTAACCCGACTTGTATAGCGAAAAGTTTGTTTGTCAAACCATCGAAGTTTTCAAATGGTAACGTCGTGGCCTATTCAGGACTCGCCTTTAAATTTCTTGATCAACTTCGGAATGAAAAACGAAAAAGCAAATAGGGCAATAGAAAAGAAGACCTTAAACGAAATCAGTTCCGCCCAATTGCCTGAAGCCCAGACCTCTTTGAGCGTGCCGATGAAAAATGTAAAGATAAAGGTTCCGACGATAATACCCAGGCCCGTTCCAAAAAGATATTCTTTAAAGTGGACTTTTGTGATACCCATCCCGAAGTTCATCGGGGTGAAGGGAAAATACACCAGGCGCAGGTAGAGTACGGTTGCAAATCCGTTACGCTCGATGGCGTCATCATATTTTTTGAGCTTATCGCCGATTAAAGACGCGGCAAACTCTCGGCCTAATGTGCGCCCGATGAAGAAGGCGACGCTGGCGCCGATCATGGCTGCGATCCATACGTATACAAAACCCCAGTAAGCGCCGAAGATAGCCGCCCCTAAACCGGTAAGCAGCGTGCCCGGAATAAAAAGACAGATGCCGGCAGCATAAATAAGGATGAAAATTATCGGTCCCCAGAATCCGGTCATATCCAGGAATTGACCCAGGGCATCGGGGGTCAAATATTCTTTTACCGGCGTAAAGCGCACCAGCAAAATGGCTCCGATGATAAATGCCACCAACATCAGTGCCTTTACAAGACCTTTTCGCTTATTTGTACGGGTATCCATAACATGTTCCATAATCAAATCTCTCTTTTTTAATGCCAAGATTCCGCCCAGAGCAGGACCTCAAAATTCAGGCATAACCTGACAGCTGAGCTGGAAAAAATTAAGGGAGGAGTCCGCAGCGGACCCGCAGAATATCAGACCCCCCTTAAGATCTTTACATTCGACCGGAAGTATCAAACGGGTCCCAAGCACGCTTAATCTGCTCTATTTTGACTCTATTTTCCATATGCATTTTACGTCCTGCTCGATGCATCATATTAAGCTGTTAGTAGGCGTAAAGGTTGATTCCTTACAAATTTTATTAAGCTCTCACCGCTTCAACGAATTCTATTACTTTTTGAATTTCTTCACCATCTTAGAAATGGAAAGAAATAAATAATGATAACTATAACGGATAATATTAAAACAGTTCTAAGTCGATACAAGTGATGGGTTGTTAGTTTTGTGTTAGGATAAAATATTACATCGCAAAGGAGCAAAACCCAGCTAACCTTATTTGACAAGTTTTTGCTCAATCACTAATTAATTTTTTCTTAAGTAAAAATCCGGCGGGGCTAAAAAGCTGAGTTATGCGTAACGATAAATTTTTAGCTGGTTGAATAATTTTGGCACTTCATTTTATTGTTCGTCAGCTATTCGAACAAAAACTGGCATTCATTACTCATACCTGATGGTGAAATCTGGGAGGCTTGAAAATCTGTTAGATGTGTTGGGCATTTCCGATTTTAGTCTCGCGAACCTTACTTTTTTTGGCTATCAAGAACCACCCCCCGACATATCAGACAATTACAACAGAATAAAAAAAGCAGGACCAATTGGTCCTGCCTTTAAATAATAATAACAAAATGGTGTTGTGGATTTTACATTCTATCGGAAGTGTCAAACGGATCCCACGCCTTCTTCATGGTCTCTATTTTCATACTATTTTGCATGTGCATTTGCTCACCGGATTGTTCACTCATTTCTTGTAAAATCTGGCTCGTCTCAGCCAACAGTTCGGCTAATTTCGCCTGTGCCTCCGGTGTTATTTTACCGGTAGCCAATTGATTTGACCACTTGGAAGTCAGCTCAGACAGGTTTTTACAGTTTTGTTGCATCATAGAATCCCCTGCCAGGGCAGAACCCGTAAATATCATGAAAGAAATAAAAGAAATTAGGACAACTAAATTTTTCTGAAGCTTTTTCATAGTTAGCCAGTTCATAGTTTTTCCTCCCCCATCTCTATTTCGGTTGTTTGTCTATTAAATGAACACGGTCTAAAATTAAATGGTAAAATGAACACGCTTTTGCTTATGTCAAGTTATGACGGCGTTGCAGGCCAATCTAAATTCATTTTTTACCTACGAAATGATGCGTGAAGACGATGCGTTTCACGCGTATACAGTTTTTTATCCTTTGTGCGTCTTCCGGGTATTCGCCGTTGCCGCATTTTGCCTATACGGCCGAGAATGCTCAAGCGCGGCTGGAATGCAAAACTTGCAGATATGAAGGCTAAGTGATCGGCCACCCTTAAAGATGGCCGACCACTTTTGGTTTTCAGATTAGCTTAGGATGGCCTGCAGGTCTTCCTGCGGTGTTCTAATGGGCATGATGTTGAACTTGTCCACCAGAACGTTTAAGACATTGGGTGAAACAAACGCCGGCAGGCTGGGCCCTAGACGGATGTCTTTTATCCCCAGATAAAGCAGTGTCAGCAAAATGGCGCAGGCTTTCTGCTCATACCAGGACAGAATCATGGACAGGGGTAAATCGTTGACCTCGCATTCAAAGGCATCGGCCAGCGCTGAGGCGATCTTGATGGCCGAATAGGCATCGTTGCATTGCCCGACATCCAGCAAGCGCGGTATTCCGCCGATATCTCCCAGGTCCTGGTCAAAGAACCGAAACTTGCCGCAGGCTAAAGTCATGACCACGCAGTCATCCGGCACTTGCTCGACAAACTGGGTGTAATAATCGCGACCGGGCTTGGCACCATCGCAACCACCCACCAGGAAAAAATGCCGGATGGCCTTGTTTTTAACAGCCTCAATGACTTTGTCGGCCACGCCCATGACTGCATTGCGTCCAAAACCGACCATTACCTGTTTGCCGCTCTGATCTTCGCTGAAACCGGGCAATTCAAGTGCTTTTTCGATAACCGGCGTGAAATCCGGTCCGGCAATGTGCTGCACTCCCGGCCAGCCCACCAGTCCAGTGGTGAAAATACGGTCCTTGTAATCATCCTTGGGTTTCTGGATGCAATTGGTGGTCATCAGGATCGCACCGGGAAAAGCATTGAACTCTTTGGCCTGATTCTGCCAGGCAGTGCCGTAGTGGCCATAAAAATGAGGATACTTTTTAAGCTCCGGATATCCATGACAGGGCAGCATTTCCCCGTGGGTGTAGACATTAATGCCCTTGCCTTCGGTTTGCTTTAAAATTTCTTCCAGGTCTTT
>JASFEV010000271.1:0-5968 GCA_050124655.1 Desulfobacterales bacterium | reverse complement strand
GGTTTTTTTATAAAATAAATAAGCATCTGCGAAACAGAATAGTTGTATGAAAAAGACTTACGAAATAGCGGTCGTCCCCGGCGACGGTACTGGACCTGAAGTTGTCGCCGAGGGGCTGAAAGCGCTCGACGCAGTGGCCGCTAAAAATAATTTTACATGCCATGTTACGACATACGATATCGGCGGCGCGCATTATCTGGCGACCGGTGAAACCATTTCCGATGAACAGCTTGACTCGCTCGCCCGAAAAGATGCGATTCTTTTGGGTGCCATCGGCCATCCGGATGTAAAGCCTGGCATATTGGAAAAGGGCATTCTGCTGAAAACACGGTTTGCGCTGGATCAGTATATCAATCTCCGACCGGTGAAGCTCTATGAAGGTGTCTATACCCCGATTAAAGAAAAGCTTCCTGAACATGTTGACTTTGTTGTCGTCCGTGAAAATACCGAAGGACTCTATACCGGTGCAGGTGGTTTTTTGAAATACGGCACGCCAGATGAGGTCGCCATCCAGGAATCAATCAATACGCGTAAGGGAGTGGAGCGTTGCATTCGTTATGCCTTTGAATATTGCCAAACACGCAACAAGTCCCGCAAAATAACCTTATGTGGTAAAACCAATGTACTCACCTATGCTTTTGATCTCTGGGAACGTACATTTTATCAAGTTGCAGAAGAATACCCGGATATTCAAGCAGATTATGCCCATGTAGACGCGCTTTGCATGTGGATGGTCAAAAATCCGGAATGGTTCGATGTTATCGTCACCGACAATATGTTTGGTGATATTATTACCGATCTGGGTGCAATGATTCAGGGGGGTATGGGAATCGCGGCCGGCGCCAATATCAATCCAAACGGGGTATCCATGTTTGAGCCCATCGGCGGTTCGGCCCCCAAGTATACCGGCCAGCAAAAAATTAACCCGATTGCGGCGATTTTGGCAGTCCAATTGATGCTCGCCACCCTTGGCGAAAAAAAAGCAGCTCTGAATGTTGAAGCCGGCGTGGCCAAAGTTTTACAAGAAGATATCAAAGATGTTGCGGCCGGCCAAATGGGCTATTCCACCAGTGAGATTGGTGACCTGGTGGTCGATTACATCAAAAACAATTTATAGTAATATATGAATATATTACAGTATGATACATGAAAAACTTTAGTTGATACTTTATTTGGGAGAGATCCGTATGGCCCCAAAAAAATTGAACATTGCCGTTGCCGGTGCAACCGGCGCCGTGGGCAATCAGATGATTCGCTGTCTTGAAGAAATGGATTTTCCGATGAATTCCGTGGTCTTTTTGGCTTCCAAGCGTTCTGTCGGTCGCCAACTCAGGTTCAAAGGCGATCTGATCGATGTCACGGAATTGAAAGAGGATGCTTTCAAAGGAATCGATATAGCGCTTTTTTCAGCCGGTGGTGGCACCAGTGAAACCTATGCCCCCTATGCCGCCAAGGACGGTTGCGTGGTGGTTGATAATTCCAGCGCCTGGCGGATGGATCCGCAGGTACCGCTGGTGGTGCCTGAGGTCAACCCGCACGCCATTGGACAGTACACCCAAAAAGGTATCATTGCCAATCCGAATTGCTCGACGATTCAGATGGTGGTTGCTCTGCACCCGATTCACCAAAAATTTGGGATCAAGCGAATCGTGGTCTCAACCTATCAGGCGGTATCGGGCACGGGAAAAAAAGCGATTGATGAATTATTTGATCAAACCCGCGCGATGATGAACTTCCTGGATTACGACAACAGTGTTTATCCGCACCGCATCGCCTTTAATTGCTTGCCCCATATCGATAAGTTTATGGATAATGGATATACCAAAGAAGAGATGAAGATGGTCAACGAGACCCGCAAAATTATGGAGGACGACAGCATCGCCGTTACGGCCACAACGGTTCGCGTGCCGGTCTTCTTTGGCCATTCAGAATCCGTCAATATTGAAACCAAAGAACCCGTCTCGGCTGAAGAAGTCAAAGCGTTGTTGGAAAACGCGCCCGGAGTTAAAGTGATGGATGACCCTGCCAAAAATGTATATCCGCTGGCAACCGATGCGGCCGGACAGGATTTAACTTTAGTCGGGCGGATTCGTCAGGACGAATCGATTCCAAACGGCATTAATATGTGGATCGTTGCGGACAACATCAGAAAAGGTGCGGCGACCAACACCGTGCAAATTGCTCAAGTATTGGCAAAAGAATATTTATAAGAACTTAGAGATTTAGGTATTTTAATAATACTTAACAAGTAACGATGAACAACGAATTGAGCGCTAATCACTCAATTCGTCCAGGAGTACTCCCGTGGAACGAATTCCGGTGACAAAGCAAGGCTTTAAGGCACTTAAAAAAGAACTCGAAAATTTGAAAAAAATCGAGCGTCCGCAAAACCTGCACGCCATAGAAGAAGCCAGGGCTCATGGTGATTTGAGCGAAAATGCCGAATATGCGGCTGCCAAAGACCGGCAGGGCTTTATCGAAGGACGTATCGGTGAACTGGAGTTTAAACTGGCCAACATCGATATTATTGAAACCGATAAACTCCCCAGGGACCGGGCCGTTTTCGGCTGCAAAGTCGTTCTTGAAAATATCGAAACCGGCGAAGATGTCAGCTATCAACTGGTGGGTCCGGACGAGTCCGATATTGAAAATGGGCGCATATCGGTGACATCGCCGTTAGGCAAAGCCATTATCGGTCGTAAACCAGGCGATGAACTCTCACTTGATGTGCCCGGTGGCAGGCGTTTATATGAACTGATCGAAATCCTTTGATCTAAATTGTGCGTTTCAAAATTAAAAATTATTAAAATTTTATGTAAAGGAATTCTATCGGTTTTGATTTTTAAATTTTGAAACCCCACGGGGGCTTGCCGATCTTACCGCATCTACTGTGTTAGATGCCGTTCCGCATAGACGACTATAGCGGAACGACATCTGCCGTGTAGCTGCGGCAACCTCGACAATCGCACAAATTAGATTCAAACAACCGTTAGAATCTTGGAAGACTGGAATATTGGGTAAAAGCAAGGATATGATTTTATCAATATCAGAATTTTTTTAGATTAACCCAACTTTCCAATAGTCCACTATTCCAGTATTCCGGTTGACCGAAGCATGATTTTCATAGCAGGTGATATCGTTGTAGAAAACATAATTTCATCAATAACCACATGGAGGGTGTCTTTGTGGCACGAATTACGATCGAAGATTGTCTCAGAAAAGTAAGCAATCGATTTTTATTGGTCAACATTGTGGCTCAGCGCGTGCGACAGATCCGTGAAGGATCTGATTACTTGGTCAGTTCTCCCAAAAATGAAGATATTGTCGTTGCACTACGGGAGGCCGCTGCTGGAAAACTGGTTCCTGTTGATAATGACGAACCAGAGGAATCTGAAACCTGATACCCTTTGTCAAAAGGTAGTGCTAAATATAAAGCGTTAAACCGCGCAGTCGGCAAAGCCGTGCACCGGTATGACATGCTGCAGGACGGTGATCGCATAGTTGTCGGAATATCCGGAGGTGCCGATAGCTTGACGATGATGTGGATGTTGGCCGAGCGCCTACGGCGGATACCGATCAATATTGAATTGTTTCCGGTGTATATTGATGCGGGTTTTGCAGGCGGCTTTAGCGAACCGCTTCAGCGCTATAGTGCGGATGCCGGTTTCAGTATTAGGATTGAATACACCGACTATGGGATTGTCGGACACAGCGCTGTTAACCGCGAAAATCCCTGTTTCCTATGCGCCCGCTTGCGCCGTAAACGCCTATTTGAAATTGCCGCGGAGCTTAAGTGTAACAAGCTGGCACTGGGACACAATAAAGACGACATTATTGAGACGTTTTTCATCAATATCTTTTATGCGGGCGAAGTCAGTACAATGGTACCCTGCCTAAAGATGTTCAAGGGAAGATTGAGCATTATCCGGCCGCTGGCTTATGCGGATGAAGCACTCATCCGAGGTTTTGCCCAGGAGCAACATTTTCCCGAATTTGTTAATCCTTGTCCTTCAGCCAGCAATTCAAAGCGTCGGGAAATAAAAACGATGCTACATCGACTTTATAGCAGCAACCCGAAAATAAAGGGCAATATTTTCAGAGCCATGAGCCGGGTAAAAACGGACTACCTTTTAAAGTAACATGAAAGATACCCAAAACCAGCGTGATTATCGCAATATTCCCATTGATAAGGTGGGTATAAAAAATTTGCGCTATCCGATCACCGTGGGCGATCGTCGTGAGGGCACTCAACACACCGTGGCCACCATCAACATGTATGTTAATTTGCCCCATGAGTATAAGGGTACCCATATGAGCCGGTTTGTCGAGATGCTTCATTTACTGCAGCCGGAGATATCACTGCAAAAATTTTCCGAAATATTGACCAACATGAAAAAACACCTCAATGCCGCCTCAGCGCACATTGAAGTGACCTTTCCCTATTTTATCGAAAAAAAAGCGCCTGTCAGCACATCGCCGGGTTTGATGGATTACACCTGCCGTATTATCGGCACTAGTGATCGAGACGGAAAAATTGATCTGGTATCAGAAGTGATTGTGCCTATTTCTTCTGTATGCCCGTGCTCACTTGAAATCAGTGATACCGGAGCCCACAATCAACGCGGCGAAGTGCAGTTGGCCACGCGCTTTAAAAAATTCATCTGGATGGAAGATATGATCGAATTGGTGGAGGCATGCGCTTCTTCCGAAGTCTATTCTGTCTTAAAACGTGCGGATGAAAAAAGGGTGACAGAAGTGGCCTTTGCGAATCCCAAATTTGTAGAAGATATCGTGCGAGATATTGCCAAGAAACTAAAAGAAGATGAAAATATCACTTGGTTTTCGGTCAGTGCCGAAAATTTTGAATCCATTCACAATCACAGTGCGTACGCGCATATCACCAGCGACTGAAAATTTCGCTCTTCAATCATCTCTTTCTGTGTAGATATTTGTAAAATGGCCTAAAGTGTTAATACTCTCAAAATCACCCATTGGGCAATATAACAGCTCATCACAACATTTTGCACGACAAACATCAAGATAATAGAGGTTAAATTAAATGGATAAGATCAACTTGGGAACAACGATCCCCGCCTACCCTATGCCTGTCTCCCTTGTGGGAGCCCATGTGGACGGCAAGCCGAATTTTTTGGCCGTGGCATGGTTTACCATGGCGAGTTATAAACCACCAAGGATTGCCATTACCCTCGGAAAAGGCCATTACACCAATCCTGGAATTAGAGAGAATAAAACCTTCAGCGTTTGCCTGCCTTCTGAGGATATGGTGGAGATTACCGATTATTGCGGAATTGTATCGGGTAAGAAAACCGATAAATCGGAGATTTTTGAACTTTTTTATGGGGAGCTGAAAACAGCCCCGCTGATCAAAGACTGTCCATTATGCATAGAATGTAAGCTGGTGGAAATTGTGGAAAGCGGGGCAAATGAAATCTTCATTGGCGAAATCGTGGGGACATACACAGAAGAGGGATTTCTGACTGATGGCAAGTTGGATTTTAGAAAAATGAAACCGCTGATACTCTCACAACCGGATACCTCTTATTGGCGCCTTGGTGAACAGGTGGCGCGTGCTTGGAATATCGGTAAAAGATACAAAGCCAAACGCAAATAGTAACCTTGGCAAAGAGGGGTGGAACTCTCTAACTGTTATCTATCTCTAAATTATCAAAGATTTTTAGAGTTACAGAGAGGTTGTGATATTCAAGCATATCACAACTTGCGTTCTGTGGTGATATTCTCATATATGTACTTTGGACAAGGTATAAATTTAAAAAGTAATTTCCCTAATAGGAACACATGTACGGAACAAATTAGAGCGTTTGTCATAATAACGTATTGATACAGGCAGTTTTTTGAGTCTTTTTTGGGTTTTTAATAACGTCTAAGATAGCTTGGTCCAAACGCTCTAATAATTGTTGTTCATTTTTGCAGACATAATTGTTGAACC
>JASFEV010000270.1:0-6006 GCA_050124655.1 Desulfobacterales bacterium | reverse complement strand
TCCAACCGGGAAAAAGGCCGTAGTGACTTTTTGTTCCGCCACGGTTTCTGATCCTTCAAAGGAAAGCCCCAAAACATCGGTCCAGAAATTTTTACCGGCGTCAATGCTGTTCACCGCAATTCCGAGATGGTCAATCTTAATTATTTTCATTTTGGACTCCTTTTTTTAATTCCATAGATCAGGTCTTATAGATTAGCAAGCTGTCTTGGAAAGGTTATTTGTTATTCGTTATCCGTTATTGGTAGTTGAATTCAAATTAAAGCGCCCCTAATAACCAATAACTAATAACCAATAACGGGCTGCATCTATAGAAGTTCGTATGAAGCAGCTGATTATTTTATAAAACGAATGCGACTTTATGCCCCCGCTGACAGCCCTATGGTGCCGATTCCACCGCAACGACTTCCGGTATTTCCTTTTTCAATATTTTCTCGATACCGTTTTTAAGGGTCATTTGCGACATGGGACAGCCCGCGCAGGCCCCTTGCAACCGAACGGTCACGATACCTTCCTGAACATCGACCAGTTCCACATCTCCGCCATCGGCCTGCAGCATGGGTCTGATTTTTTGGATGGCCGCCTCAACTTTTTCTTTCATGATAAGATCTCCTTTTGTTTGGTACGGGTTCTATAAAAATCCTTTCGAAACGATTCAAAATCATCCGCTAAAATCGCCTCGCGCATCTGTTTCATAAAATTCAGGAAAAAATAGACATTATGCAAAGAATTCAAACGATACGCCAGAAGCTCTTTGGCTAAAAAAAGGTGCCGTAGATAAGCCCTGGAATAATTGCAGCACGTATAACAAGCGCAACCCGTCTCCAGCGGGCGGGTATCATGCCGGTATTTGGCATTACTGATGTTCAGGGTGCCCTGTTGACGAAAAATCTGACCATTGCGGGCATTACGGGTCGGCAAAACGCAGTCGAACATATCGGCACCCAACGCCACCAGTTCTACCAGATCTTCGGGCGTCCCGGTACCCATGATATACTTGGGTTTCTCATTGGGCAGTTTGGGTAATGTAAAATCAGCGATTTCCAACATCGTTTCCACCGGTTCACCGACGCTCAAACCACCAATGGCAAATCCGTTAAAATCCTGGGCAATCAATGCCTCACTTGATGCCTCACGCAGGTCCTTAAACATACCGCCCTGCACGATACCAAAAATTGCGTTGTGGCCATTTACGCCCGCCTGCCAGGCAACCTTGCAACGTTTCGCCCAGCGGGAGGTAATCTCAAGCGCCTGGCGGGTCTGGGCGTGCGAGGCCGGGTGCTGAATACAGTTGTCCAGGCACATAATGATATCCGATCCCAAGCAAGTTTGAATGTCAATCGCCTTTTCGGGTGTCAACAGATGGCGACTACCATCAATATGGGATTGAAACGTAACGCCCTCTTCTGTGATGTTGGCCAGTTTGGCCAAGGAAAAAACCTGAAAGCCACCGCTGTCCGTGAGTATCGGTCCCTTCCAACTTATAAATTTGTGAAGGCCGTCAAATTGTTCAATAACATCACACCCGGGCCGGAGGTAAAGATGATAGGTATTGCCGAGGATGATCTGTGCACCGGCCGACGTCAGCTCATCGGGCGTCAGCGATTTGACCGTACCCAGCGTTCCCACCGGCATGAAGACCGGGGTTTCCACTTTTCCGCGGGCCGTCTGAATGACCCCGGCTCGGGCACGGGTGGTTGTGGATTCGGCAATTATGTCAAAGTTAAATACACTCATTTCATCAAACGGATTGGTGCTGTTTATCAACGGTTAGTTGTCCGTGGTCTGTGGTCTGTGGTCCGTTGTGGCTTGCTTTCTGCTGCGCCGGTTTTTTTTGCAAAGGACAACTGACAACGGACAACCGACACTATATGATCAGCATCGCATCTCCATAGCTATAAAACCGGTATTTTCGCTGGATGGCTTCCTGATACGCCTGCAGAACGTTATCGCGGCCTGCAAAGGCTGAAACCAGCATAATCAAAGTAGATTGGGGTAAATGAAAATTGGTGATCAGCGCATCAACCGCTTTAAATCGGTACCCCGGGTAGATAAACAAATCACAGTCGCCGTTGCCCGCCGCCACTTCACCGTTGGCATCCGTCGCATATTCCAGGGTGCGCACACAGGTGGTGCCAACGGCGATCACCCGATGTCCGGTCGCGTGGGCGGTGTTGACCCGTTTTGCTACCGTCGTGGAAATCGAGTAGCGTTCTGAATGCATTTTGTGTAAACGAATATCCTGCGATCGGACCGGTTGAAAAGTGCCATATCCAACGTGCAAGGTAATCGCTGCCAGACCAACACCCTTGGCTTTCAGACTTGCCAGCAATTCGGGTGTAAAGTGCAAACCGGCAGTGGGCGCGGCAATCGCACCTTTTTCAGTCGCATAAACCGTCTGGTAAGCCGCACGATCGTCACAAGGCGGTGTCAATTCTTCCGAGCGCCGGATATAAGGCGGCAGAGGAACCTCTCCAAGCCGATCCAGCACGGTTCCAAAATCCCCATCAGCGTCAAATTTTATTACATAGGTTCCGCTGCGCTGCTCGAGGACTTGGGCGGTTAGCTGCTCACCAAAATATAACAAACTGCCCGGTCGCGGCGGTTTGGCAGCCTTGATCAAGCATTCGTAAACCGGATTTGCTTCTGACGCTGACGCGTATGCGTTACCGTTAAAATTACAGATGAGAACTTCGATCCTTCCTCCGCTGGCTTTTTTGCCCACTAACCGACCCGGGACTACGGCGGTGTTGTTGACCACTAAAACGTCACCCGGTCTTAGAAAATCACCCAGCGCGCGAAACCGACGATGACGCAGTTGCCCGCTCTGACGGTCCATTACCAAAAGATTGGATTGATCCCGCCGATCAGCGGGTCTCTGGGCAATCAGTTCAGCTGGAAGTTGATAATTATAAGCGCTTAAAGCGTACATTTAGCTTGTTTGTTAAGGATCCTATTCATTCAGCGGCGTCCAAAATAGACCAATGACAAGCCCAACACCATCAGCACCAGCCCAAATCTTCTTAAGGAGCTGCTCGGCGAAATAATAATTTTACTGACCCAGGTTTTCATCTTGTCCGGAAAAGCGAAATAAGGCAGGCCTTCAACGATCATGACCATTCCGATCACACATAAAAAGAATTCCATTCGATTCTTGCCCCCGACCTTTCCGGCGTGATTAGATGCGGCGCCGCGTTTTTTTGCAATGAAATTAGAGAGTTCATTTAAAATAAATCAATATGTCTAAACTTTTATTTATAGTCTTTTACTATCTCTTTTGTCAAAACAAATCAGCAATCAATAATATCAGAAGCTTCCAGCGAAACCGCATAAATGACCTCCCCAATGAAGCGGATGAATGTTTGAAAACCGTTAGGCTACCATTTACAAGATTGTCGAACCAAAAAAATCTGCTTGTCAAAGGGTTTACTTTAATAGTACACATCCGAGATTAAACCTTTCAAGATATTCCGCTGTTTCTGCCCAAAGACCATCCTGAAAACGGCGCTAAAGGAGCTCTAAGATGAAAAAAGCCGATATACCGGTCGTTAAACGATCACTTTTTTCCTGGGTGTTTCCCGGCAATGTCAAATTGCAGATCACGCTCTTGTTCATCATTGTCGTCATGGTTTTTGCCAGGGTAGTGCCGCTGGAGATGCAAAAGCGGGTCGTCAATGAGGCCATCAATTTGCGAGATATTGATTTGCTGTTTTTGTATTGCGGTATTTACCTGGTGGCCGTTATTTTCTTCAGTGGGCTCAAATACCTGACCAATGTTTTGCAAACCCTGATAACCCAACGCGCCACCGCCAACATGCGCAAAGAGCTCTATCATCATATTTTAACGCTGCCGTTGGGTTTTTTTAGAAACACACAACCGGGCTCGGTTGTCAACTCACTGGTGACCGAGCTGGCCATGCCGGGTAATTTTGTGGGCATGGCCATTGCCGCACCGGTGACCAATTTGCTGACCCTATTGGCCTTTGCAGGCTATCTGTTCTGGCTGAATCCCCTCCTGGCCGCTGTTTCCTTTAGCATTTATCCCATCGTCGTTTTTCTGGTACCCGTGCTTCAAAGAGGCGTTAACCGGGCCAACAAAAGACGCGTCGATGCCGCCCGAACCTTATCCAGCCGCATCGCCGAATCCATCTCGGGCATTCATGAGGTGCATGGCAACGGCGCCTACGGCATCGAGAACAAAAAATATGACCGTCTGGTGGACCGATTGTTGAAAATCAGAATCGTATGGAGCTTATACCGATTCGCCGTTAAAACATCCAATGGATTTTTCATCAGCCTGGGACCGTTTATCGTGTTTATGCTCGGTGGTTACCTGACCATCAAAGGCCAACTGGAGCTGGGTGCTCTGGTGGCCTTTTTATCCGCCCAGGAACGCCTGTACGATCCCTGGAAAGAATTGATTGAATTTTATCAGGTTTACCAGGACGGCCACGTGACCTATCAGCGCACCATGGAATTTTTCGACGTCATGCCGGAACATGCTATCGCACCCGCGGATCGCAAACCATTCGATCTGGAGCCCAACATTGATGTCAAAGACCTCTCCTTTGTCACCGACAGCGGCATCCGTTTACTGGACGGCATCAATCTGTCCTTAAATCCGGGAGAGCACCTGGCCCTGGTGGGTTTTTCCGGCAGTGGCAAAAGCACCCTGGCCCTTTGCATCGGCCAGCTCTATAAGTATACCGGCGGCCACGTTTTAATCGGAGACAAAGAAGTTTCCGATTTAACCAAAAAAGACATGGTCAACAATATGGGGTTTGTGGCCCAGAGTCCAGTGATCTTTGAGGGAACCATCGAAGACAACCTGCTATACGCCTGCAAGGCCAGAGCCGATGGAAACGGACAAAGTGAGGCCGATCTGCCAAGCCTGGACGATGTCATCTCGGTGCTCCAGCAGACCGGCATATTCGTGGATGTCCTGCGATTTGGCATGAACACCATCCTGGCCCACGATGAAAATCAGGAGCTGGTCGAGGTCATTGTCCGGGTGCGCGAAAACTTTCAACGCGATTTTGGCAAGGAGCTGGCGGATTACGTGGAATTTTTCGATGAGGATAAGTATCTTTATTATTCCAGTGTGGCCGAAAACTTAATTTTTGGTACGCCCAGAAAAAGCGCGTTTGAATACAGCCGGCTGTGCAACAATCCCTATTTTCTGAAATTTATGAAACAGGCGGATTTAACCCGCCCCCTGCTCAGCTTGGGCGCAGATCTGGCACGCCAGACGGTTGATATTCTTGGCAACCTGCCACCGGATGCGGTATTTTTCGAGCAAAGTCCCATCGAGCCGGACGAACTGGATCAGTTAAAGCTGCTCGTAGAAAAGTTAAAGCGCAGGAAACTGCACGAGCTGTCGGCCGAACATCATCAGCAGTTGTTGGATCTGGCATTGCGGTTTATACCCGGTGTTCATAAAATGGTGGCCTTGCCAGCATTTTTGGAAAATCTCATTTTGGAGGGCCGCGCCCTATTCCGCGAAAAAATATCTGAAGATGAGCCAGAGGCAATTACCTCCTATCAAGTGTCGGAATATATTTATTCGCAGACCATCCTGAATAATATCTTCTTTGGCAAAACCAAAACAGCCAATCCCCAGGCCCAGGAAAAAATCAACCAAAGCATAATTCAACTTCTGATCGAAGAGGATCTATTGGAGACCATCATTGAAATCGGCATGCTTTACCAGGTGGGTGCCAAAGGCGATAAATTGTCCGGCGGCCAGCAGCAGAAACTGGCGATTGCCCGCGTATTTTTGAAGCACCCCAAGATTTTAATCATGGATGAAGCCACATCAGCCCTTGATAATAAGTCCCAGGCCCGCATTCAGAACCTGCTGGAAACCCGCTGGAAGGAAAAAAACACCGTTATTTCAGTCGTGCACCGCCTGGATACCATTAAAAACTATGATCGGGTGGCCGTCATGAAAGCCGGTAAAATTCTTGAGATCGGCACCTATGACGAACTGATGGCCCGGAAAGGAATGTT
>JASFEV010000269.1:0-6015 GCA_050124655.1 Desulfobacterales bacterium | reverse complement strand
GGCCCGTTGAGTCCGCCTCCGGCGGATTGAGCCCGAAAAAAGCGGAAAATCGCTAAATTTATTTTTTTAACCGGCAAACGGGCTAACGGGTAACGGGCTCAACCTGCAGTATTCGAGCATTTTGAATCGGTTTTTAATCCGCCACAAAGATTGGCGGACCCTTGAACGCCTGTCCGCCGTAGGCGGAGTGAGATCGGCAAGCCCCCCTGGGGTTTCAAAATAAAAATATTTAAATTGACAGGATTCCTTTAAAATAAAGACCCTATTTTTATTTTGGAACGCTCATTTAGGTATGCTTAAATTGAGCGATTGTCGAGGTTGCCGCAGCTACAAGGCAGATGCCGTTCCGCTATAGTCTACTATGCGGAACGGCATCTAACACAGTAGATGCGGTAAGATCGGCAAGCCCCCTTGGGGTTTCAAAATAAAAATATTTAAATTGACAGGATTCCTTTAAAGTAAAGACCCTATTTTTATTTTGGAACGCTCATTTAAGTATTTAGTGGACGACCATTACTGGACAGGCTGCATAATGAATCACCTTACGGCTGACACTGCCCACCAGAAAACCTTTGACGGCACCCAGGCCACGGGTGCCCATCACGATAAGATCAGCCGCACAATTCTCGGCGACCTTGAGTATCGAGTCCGTCTCATTGCCTTCCCGCAGTTTTTCCTGTACGGTGAACGTTGTGCGGCCCAACTTCTGTCGCGCATCATCCATGACCGCTTGAGCCGCACTTTTGCGCTTGGCATATATTTTTTCAAAATCAGTATAACCCAATAAATCAGAAGGATTGCGAAAAACATGCACTAACCATAAGGTGGCATCAAAACGTTCGGCGATCGCCTTCGCGCGCAACAACGCCTTATCGCTATACTCGGATCCGTCAAAGGCTAACACAATGTTTTCAAACATTTTTTGCCTCCACCTTTTCAGAAAAAGTTTTACTCAGGCTCCATTTCCGGTGAAGCCAGGACCTGTCCGGTACCGTAGGACAGGTGGGTTTCATCCGGCGATACGGATGATATGATGGTATAACTCTGCAATAAGCGATTGCCCAATAATTCAGCCAGGCGTTTGTATAGCAAAAGACTATTGGCCGGATCTTTTTTTAGAACTTCCTGTAGCTTGTCTTTATCCCACTTGAGCAATTTGGATTCGGCCATGCATTCGGCCGAGGCAGAGAAACTGTCCCGACCAATCAGGCTTGACCATCCGAAGGCTTCTCCCGCATTGCTGACAACATAAACGATGTGTCCGGTTTCCCCGAGACTCAGTTTGATGCGACCTTTAAGTAAGATATAGAAAGAATTGGCAGGGTCGCCCTCACGGAAAAGCCATTTTCCTTCTTTGTGGGTTTCGGTAGCAGCCATGTCCATGATTTCCTTTACAAAACCTTTGTCTATCCCCCAAAAAATATCTTTTTGTTTTAGATACATGGTCTTTTTCCTTTCTTAAACCAGATCGGTTTAAATGATACGGTTTGTGATTTAGGCTTCGTAAAAAACCGGCTGTCCGATTTCATCCAGGGAGAAATTATAAAAGACATGATGCCCATCGTAATCCAGTACCCGCAAGTCGTCGGTTTGTTTTAGATCACCTAAAATTACTTTAAAGTGTTGGCCATAGCGCTGTTTGACCAGCTCCTCGGGAACTTCATAGGCGATGTATTTTTTGATACCTTTTTGGGTCAGCTTGTCGATCAATTTCGGATCATCCAGCGCAGCATAAGTGGTCAAAATTAATATGGGCCCTGTTCCCGTAAATAGAATACCTGCTTTCATTGCGCACCTCCTCATGTTAAGTGGGTTTGTAGGAGTACCTGGAAAGCTTTTTAGTAACGGACAGGCTGCACACCAGCTGGCTGAGGCAGGAATTGTAGTTATGACAGACCCGATCAGATCATGGTCGGATGCTTGGGAGAAATGAGATCAAAATTCGAAAGAAGGGTTACCAGACCACACAGATAATCACCATAATTGCCTATTAAATGCTTGGATCTCAGATTATCAACAGGTCCAGAATGATATGGCACTAATGCAGTCAAAAAGAAGCGTCGATAAAACTCAAGCTTTCATGTAATAAATTAAGGTTCTACGGGTTGATGTCAATAGGATTCCGATGTCTTATTTTACGGAATAATGCGCATTATGCTTGACATGCGCGGTATGACAACGGTATTTTCGATGAGTCTCCTGATCTGCAGACTTGAAAGGAGAATTAAAATGAGATTGAAAACCGCTATTTTCCGTATCATTTTAAGTTCAATTTTCATTTGGATCAGTGCTTCCTATTTGCCCGCCGCGGAAATCTACACATGGACCGATAAAGACGGCAATTTGCACATCACAAAATCCCCGCCGCCAAAAGGCGCCAAGCTCAGAGAAGTGACTCCATATACAAGCAAAACAGAGACTGAAGTTTCAGATAGTCAAGAGCCGGAGACTGGCGAAATCACAGATCGTGAGTCGAAGGAAGCTGCTGAGGCTCAGCGGAAGGCGGACGTAGCTGCTAAAAAAGCCGAAGAGGCCAATATCAAAGCATCTAAAGCGGTTCAAAAGGCCTTTGATACAAGATACAAAGAAGCGACTCAGGACAGGCAGCAGCGCCAAAATCGAGTAACCGAGGATGATGTCATGAAGGCTGAAAGCGAGGCCGCGCAGGCTGAGGCAGAAGCGAAAAAGGCCTGGGAAGAAGCCCAAAAGGCCCGCGAAAAGGCGCAAGAGGCGCAAGAACGAGTAAAAGAATAGCCGTTTAGCTGAATAATTATCTTATATATATTCGAGTGCCTCCTTCAAGGTAAATGTTTTAAATCCTCCACTTAAGTTTTTAATGTCATAACCATATTGACTCAACGCCCTGGAGGCGTAATAAGACCTTTGACCTACAGCACAGTAGGCCCATATCTCTTGGTCTCTAGGGACCTCTCCCATTCGATTCCTGAGTTCATCCAAAGGAATATTTACAGCCTCTTCAATATGGTCCCTTTTGTATTCGGATGGATTTCGAACATCCAGAATGAAGGCCGGGCTTTTTTCAAGCGCATCCCAATGAGTAATGCGCGCATCTCCCCTCAATACATTGGCTGCGATCATACCAGCGAGATTGACCGGATCTTTGGCAGAACCGAACTGAGGCGCATAACATAACTCAGCTTCTTCCAAATCGAAGACCGTCGCCTTTTTTTGAATCGCCATCGAAATGACATCGATGCGCTTTTCGACGCCTCCTCTTCCAATCGCCTGGGCACCAACCACACGGCCGTCCTTTCTGCTGAAAATGAGTTTCAAACTTATTGGGCTTGCGCCTGGATAGTAACCAACATGATGGCCGGGATGCAGATAGACTTTTTCATAGGGAACGGGTTTATCCCAAATCTCCATGTTTCTGAGGGTTTTCTCATTGACTCCTGTAAAAGCCACTACCAATCCCATAATCCCGACTACGGAGGTTCCCTGAACCCCCCTAAATTCTGAATTGCGCCCCATGATTGTATCAGCTGCAATACGCCCCTGCCGGTTGGCAGGACCTGCCAGGGGAATTACCCCCAATTGACCGGTTACCACGTCTTTAACCTCAACAGCATCTCCGACCGCCCAAATTTTCTCATCACTTGTGCGCATCTGCTTGTCAACACAAATCCCCCCTCGCCGTCCAATTTTCAGCCCGGCCGCTTCAGCTAATTTTATTTCAGGCCGAACACCGATGGAAAGGATTACTAAGTCCGCCTTTTCAGTTCGACCGGATTTCAATCCGGTCAATATTGTACCGTCTTTGCTTTGTTCAAAACCGGTAACGGTTTCATTTAAGTGGAGCGTGACCCCGTGTTTTACCAATTCGGCATGGATGGGTGAAACCATTTCCGGATCCAGCAGAGGCATTACATGAGACTGCATCTCTACGATCGTAACCGATAGACCGAGATTGACCAGGTTTTCGGTCATTTCCATGCCGATGTAACCGCCCCCGACTATAACGGCGCGTTTGGCATTGCGCTGCTCGATCCAGGCTTTGATCTGACGGCCGTCCGGAATGGTTCGCAGAGAAAATATGCCCGCAAGATCGATCCCAGGCATGTTTGGTCTAATGGGACTTGCTCCTGGCGAGAGGACCAAGGCATCGTATTTTTCACGATAAATATCACCGGTTCTAAGGTCTTTGACTTGGATGCAACTATTTTTGCGGTCCAGCTCAACAACTTCCGATTGCAGGTGCACATCGATTTTGAACCGGTCTCGAAACAGCTCCGGGGTGGCAATGATGAGGTTTTCTTCGTTTTTAATCACATTACCCACGTAGTAAGGCAAACCGCAGTTTGCAAAAGAAATATATTCGCCGCGGTCGAACATGATGATTTCCGCAGATTCGGAAAGCCTGCGAGCGCGTGCTGCACAGGAGGCGCCCCCGGCAACACCACCGACAACTAGAACTCTCTTTTTTCCCATCGGAATATCCTTTCTAATAAATTGGACTATTTGAAACGGCCAATAACTTTATCACTTTCTTCTCAATGTCAAAGGAAGTTTCAGCTTATATTCCAAATCAGTCAAATCAAGTATAGGACAGGGCAATTTAATTGAGGGAGCGGGGTGTTCTGAAAAGCAGGTATTATTTCTATTTCAGATGTGACAAGCGCATGGGTTGAGAACGATCCGACCTTAGATTTAATTGACAATTAGAATCATTGGCCTTCCAATTTTCGTTTGGATACATAGGATAGCACTTCACTGGTCGACAGCCGGCGGCTTCCGGGGCCCACCCGCACATAAAAATCCTCATTTTTTCCAATTTTAAGAAACGCCGCCGAAGGTGAGGGCTGGCATTCGATCAACAGCACTTTTTTTCCTTCCACCGGTATCAACTGAAAGCGAATAAACCCAGAGTGTTCCAGCCCGACATGCTGCTGGAGGCAATTGTTGACATGTAAAAGATATTTATCGGTGTTATCAAACTGATCCGCTTCGGTGCCGAGGATATGGCCGTCATCGCTGACACCGATCAGCAAGACACCGCCATCGGTGTTTAAAAAGGCGACCACAGACTTGAGCCAGGCCTTCTCGATGCCCTTTTCGGCGCGGCCGACTTTTAGATTCCAGCGCAGCGTTGATTTAAATTCCAAGCGATCGCTTTCACCGCTGCTGATCAGCGATTTGATCTTTTCGCGGTAAGCGTTCAAATCGGTGGCACCGGATCGCAGCTCATTTTCCAACCGGCTGGCAAGCTCTTGATTTTTAGCCAGCAGGGCTTTGTGCCCATGATGAACTTGAAGCTGGCGGGCTACGCGGGCGATGACTTCATCCGGATCAAAGGGTTTGGTAATAAAGTCCACCGCCCCTAATGAAAGGCCGTGTACTTTTTCCTTGGTATCGTGCAAGGCGGTTAAAAAAATGATAACGGTATTTTGGGTGCTTTCATCGGCTTTTAGCCGGGCGCAGGTTTCATATCCATCGATGCCGGGCATCATAATGTCAAGCAGGATAAGATCGGGTAGGGCCTGCTGCGCGATCCGCAGGGCGTCTTCTCCGGATTTGGCACTCAATAACCGGTAGCCCTGATCCTGCAGCGTCTGGTGCAGCATTTGAAGATTAAGGGCATTGTCATCCACCAACAGGACAACGGGGGTTGCCGGATCTGTGTTTGGGTTTTGATCTTGGGGGCCGTTGCTGAGTTTGTTCATCCGCCCAGATTAAAAAAAATAAGGTTGGCTGTCAAATATTTTAGGTTGGCCCGTTGGGCCGTTTGGAAGGTAATCCACAACGATTGTCACTCCCGCGTAGGCGGGAGTCCAGGTCCAGGACGCATGGATTCCCGCCTGCGCGGGAATGACGGATGGGTAAAACGCCTCAATATTAAATCCTTTTTGGAACAAGATTTCTTGGACCTAACACGAGCAGCCTTTGACAGGGGGTTGCTTTACAATGTTGAATTCGTTAATACGATAGCCGTTGACTTTTAGGATCCGATTAGAACCATAATGATTGGGTGGCGATGGAGGTCATTCAAGACAGTTT
>JASFEV010000268.1:0-6022 GCA_050124655.1 Desulfobacterales bacterium | reverse complement strand
ACGCCATGCTCATGGGCATGGACGTGTTCATGGACATGTAATTCTTTGTCCAAAAGAATCTTGCCGTCTGCCATTGTGTAAATGTCATTTGCGGTTTCGGCCAAAAAATCAAAATCATGGGAAATAAGGATGTACGAAAGGTCAAGGCCGGATAGAATCTCGCTGAGTTTTCCCTTGGTCTTCATATCCAGGCCGTTCATGGGTTCGTCCAGCAGCAAGACTTCAGGTTCCATGGCCAAAACAGTGGCCAAAGACACCAGTCGTTTTTCACCGCCGGATAGTTTAAAGGTGACACGGTCCTCAAATCCGGCCAGGCCTAAAAAATCAAGTGTATGACGCGCGATTTGAACCGCTTCGCTTTTTGATTTTCCCAGATTTAAGGGTCCAAAGGCAACATCTTCCAGCACGGTCGGGCTGAAGAGTTGATCATCGGCATCCTGAAAAAGAAGGCCGATGTGCCGGCGAACGTCTGTAAAATCTTTTTCTTCCCTGACAGGGCTGCCGAAAATTTCCAATTTGCCGGATATCGGTTTCAGCAGCCCCATAATAATGTGTAATAAAGTGGTTTTGCCGCTACCATTGGGGGCAATTAGACCGATTCGGTTGGCCCGGTTCAACTTGAAATCAAGTTCGTTGAGTACCATCGGGCCATCCGGGTACTTAAAAGATATCCCTTCAAGATTTATCAATACATTATTTTGCTGCATGCGAATTGTATCCGTTTATATCAAAAATCCTAAGATGATGTCTTTACCACGAAAGCACGAAAGAACGAAAACGTGGAAAGAATTTAAATATTTCGTGCTTTTATAATTTCGTGTTTTCTTGGTTAAGACGTTTTTGTTTAGAAAAATTATTACAGCTAAAAAAACGAGATTAAGTTTGACCATTCCATAATCACCAGCCCGACAATGATAGTTGCCATAAATACGGCGAAAATCCAGCTGTCTGTGCTGATGTGAAATTCCTGCAGGCTGTAGAATTTTCCCTTAAATCCCCGACACAACATGGCCTGGTGAACCCGCTCAGCCCTCGCCGCTGCTCTCACAAAGAGCATGCCGACAATATAGGCATACGTTCGGTAGGTATTGGCATTGGTGCCCGGTCGAAATCCCCTGATTTTGGTCGCTCGCACCAGTCGCTGGTATTCCTGCTCGATCACAAATACATACCGGTAGGTCATCAATAAGAGGTATACGATTTTTTCGGGAACACGCAAGCGGTACAGGGCGTGACCCACTGTGGCAAATGACATGGTGGCCACTAGGGCGATAAATGCGAGCAGGATGGCGTTTGATTTTAGCGTAATCTGGGCGGCGAGCACCACGCCGGGACGATAAATCGCAATAGAACCGATATGCGTTAGGACCTCACCACGAAACGTCAGCGGCAATAGTAGCCATAGCAAAAAGATCAGGACATTGACCCATATGACTCTTTTGAAGACCTCCGTGACACTCACTTGAGATATGACAATTAGAACCGACGAGATCACCAGCGCTACCATTAAAACCGAGAATCGATACGATAGGGCAACCACAAATGCATACACGCTTGTCAGGCCAACACGAATCCTGGGATCGAGCCGATGAATGATTGAGTTGCCAATGGCAAAGGGTTCGCTGATCATGTTGAATATCGCTATTTTTACCACGAAAGCACGAAATGAAAAAAGCACGAAAAGAAATCCAAAAATTTTCGCGTTTCTAAATTTTCGTGTTTTCGTGGTCTATATTTTTATTTCGGCGGTTGCGGATATAGGTAATTATGGCAGTCAGGCCCAAGATACAGCCCAACCCAATAAATATATTTTTAACAGGTAAGCCCTTTTCTGCAGCTTGTCTTTTTCCCGTGGTGGGCAAGTCTATCTCAGCAGCTTTAACCGTCCACTCCGCCCGGTGTCCCGTGCCGGCCTGCAATACAATTTTCAAATCGCTCTTTTGAGGAATCTTAAAGGAAAATTCACCGTTTTCGTCCGTCGTTCCAGTTAAAAGAATGGTTCCCTCAGGATCTGCGACGGTAATTTTGCCTGCGCTGACGCCTTTGCCGCCGCCGAATTTGCCCTCGACATAGACGGTGTCCCCTTCGACCCAGGCAAATAGATTGACCCGGTGGGCATTTACGGGCTCGATCGGACCCCCCAGAAGCGATATAGCTAAACATAAGAAGAAAATCGTTTTTGCCAAGTTGAATTCAATAATGTCAGGCTTCATATGAGCTCTTCTTCAGATATAATGCATAAATTTGAAATCCGAATAGCGCCTGATTTATAAGTAGCTATCGGTATCTCAAAAAATTATTGTCTTGAAGATCCGGGCAGCATGGTGGGTTGCACTTTTTTTAAAAAAGCAACGCACATGGCGGTTACAAGGCCTTCGATAATCATCACGGGAATATGGGCTGCGATCACGATGGCCGAAACTTCGAAAAAATTCTCTTCGGTAAAGACCAGGGCCAGACCCAGAATAAGGGCGCTCAACAGAACAGATAAAAAGCCACATGCAAAGGCGGCTGAAAGTGCCAGCGCGGATTTTCTATGTAGAAACGGGCTGCAAATTAAATAGCACAGCACCGCCGGCAGCGCCATAATGATGCTGTTGACCCCCAAGGTGGTAATTCCGCCAAACTGAAACAGCACCGCCTGCATTACGAGTGCCACCAGAATGGCCGGAAAGGCGGCCCAACCCAGTAATAGCCCCACCAGCCCGTTGAGAATCAGATGGGCATTGGCAGGCCCAATGGGGACATGAATCAACGAGGCCACAAAAAATGCGGCTGACAGAATACCCGCCTGAGCGATGCGGTCATAATCGAGTTTCTTCAGGCCGATGGCTGTTCCGACTGCAGCCAATGCGCCCCCGGATATGAGTACGGGGCCGGATAAAACCCCTTCCGATATATGCATGTCACCCTTTCATGGGACTTAAAGTGCGTTAATAAATATTCACAATTTCGTTTGAATTCTTATTACCACGAAGTTCACGAAGGGTACGAAGTGAAAAAATTTTATGTTAATCTTCGTGTTTCCCACGCCTGCCATGCGAGCAAGGCGAGGCGGGCGGGTTCGTGCGCTTTGTGGTTTAAGGCGCAGATTGTCTTATTGCCAGTCGTGAAATTTTACCCAGATAACCGCTCCGAGCTCCACGTCTTTTTCTTGCCCGTTGTGTTTCAGCTTGAAGTTTGCCGGATTTAAGGCGGCAAAGCCCCACCATCCGGCAACCGGTGCGGCATAGGTAAACACACCGTTGCCTTCGGCTTTGATGGTCTGCGTGATCATGTACGCGGTAGGTGCCGAGTACTTCCGGTCGCGGTTGTAATATTCGACTTCAACTTCGGCAAAAGGGACCGGTTTGCCGTCAAGCTTCACAATCCCTTGGAAGACATTACCGGCGTACAAACCGAAGGGTTTGGACAGCGGAACGATCTCGGTCGTCAACCCGATTTCCGCATCCCAGCCGTCATCATCACCAAAGGCGGTTACCACCGTTTTTGTGAGGTGAACGATGAATGTATCTTCGGCCGGCTCCCAGTAAGGTTGCGGCTCCATATAAAACACATACACTCCCGGCCGTTTTACCGCAAATGCCGCCTGCCAGCCATTGTGGCCCATTACCCGGGCGGGTTCAAGTAAGCCCAGCAAGTCTTGCTTTTGTCCACTCGCAATTACATTAAAAACTTTGGGCTTAACCAACTCCATACCCACCATTTCGAAGGGATGGGAAAAGGAAAGGGTAAAATCGATAATGCGCTTGTCGTCCTGCATCACCATTGTATCGGAGGGAATCAGCATGCCGAAGTGCGCCACGGAAGCGTTTGCTGAAATAAGCGTCACGAATAAGGCAACAACGAAAAAAATTTTTTTACTCATTTCTCCTCCTTATCAAAAAAATAATCTTCTCATTAATTTTCATGCAAGATTCAGGTATTATTTTCCCTGTATAAGTTCTTTGTATGCCAAAGATCCCCTGATATTGTCCAGATCCCCGTCTCTTTTGATACTTTCCCAATTCGAGTACCCCTTGTCAATGGCCTCTTGCAGCCATTTAATCGCTTCATCAACCCGATTCAGCCGCGAATACATGCACGCGATATTATAGTGGGTCTCGGCATCATTCGGTGCGTAGTTCAGCAGATCTAAAAACACGGTTAACGCTTTGTAATATTCTTTGTTTGCCGCGGTTACCAAAGCCAAATTGTTAAGGGCCGGCAGAAATTTTGGGTTCAGCTGAAGCGCCCTTTTATACTGCTCCATTGCTTGGCGCTGATCGCCTTTGCGATAATACAGATTGCCCAGTTGAAAGTGCATTTCCACATTCCCGGGATTTTCTTTCAGTAATGTCTGGAGACGCACGATTTCGGCTTCAATTCCTTTTTGGATGGCCACAGCTCTTTTCAAATTGTTTTCAGCCATCTCAAAGTCCGGCTTTAGTTGTAATGCCTTTTGAAATTGGCGGATGGCTGCTTCTATGTTGCCTTCCTGCATCAATGCGATTCCCAGATTATTGTAAGCTTCAATCCAGTTTGGATCGATCTGCAATGCAGCCATGTAATGGTTGATCGCTTTTTCTCTTTCGCCCAGATTTAAAAATAGGTCCCCCAGTTTTATGTGCGCTTCTGCATATGCAGGCTGATATTCTATGGCGATATAATAATGCCGGGTACCCTGCTCAATATCGCCTTTTTCCACCAGGGCGCTCGCCAGATTAAAATGGGCCAGGGCGTAATGCGGCCGGATTTGTAGGGCGTTTTGATAGTATTGGATGGCTTCTTCTGTATGGCCCTGTTTTGCCAACAGGGCCCCGATATTATTGTGGGCTTCAGGAAGGTCGGGCTTGATCTTTAACGCGGTTTGATAATGCGCCATGGCTTCATCGACTTTGTTTTGGCGTTCCAGGGCTTCTCCCAGGTTGATATGGGGATGCTCCAGATTCGGATTAATTTCCAGGGCCCGTTTATATAGCGGAATGGCTTTGTCGATTTGGTTTTGCAGTGAGTATGCGCTACCCAGATTAAAATGTGGTCTGGCTTTATTGGGCGATTTTTTGACCACATCGGTCCATAACGTTATTTTGTCTGCCCACACCAAATTGCGCTGATACGTCCAGAACGCAAGCCCAACAACCACAAGACTGAGCAGACCGACTTTGAGCCAATCCAACTTAATATATCGGTAAACGATCACAACCGGCACCAAAAGCACCATCATGGAAGGCAGGTAGAGACGATGTTCAAAAATTATGGCCAGGGGAATAATCGAGGATTCGATAACCAGGTTGCCGAAAAACCACAGGATACAAAATGAGATCAGACGCTCCTTTTTAGCCAAATATATCGCCAGTCCGATCAATCCCACGATGACCAGCAGTGAAAGCAATGTGGTGAACGGATGAATTAACGATGTTGAGAGCGGAAAATCGTAATCCAGGTTGAGCCGCGAGGGATGGGGCAAAAATAGCAGGCTGATATAATAAATGACCACTCTGAACTGTGTCAGAACTCTTTCAGAAAGCGTAAATTCCTTGTTTGCAAAATCTCTAATCGAAGATATTCTTTCTACAGGATCAAAACCTAAATATAAGAGCGCAATTATGGCGAAAATAAAAACAACCAGGAGAATGCTTTTCAGATTGCGTTTCAACCAGTCTGCCCCAAGCTCCTGAAAGAAATACCACTCGTAAAGAAAAAGGAAGAATGGCAAGGTGGCCGTATTTTGTTTTGATCCCAGTGCACATATCCATGCCAGCGCCGCGCCGCCGAACCAGATCCATTTTATCTTCTTTTGATTCGAGAGCCGTCCTCTAACATACATCCAAAAAGCAAGAATATAAAATAGGGCGGCCAAGCTATTGAGTCGCTGCACAATGTAGGTCACCGATTGGGTCTGTATTGGATGCACCAGCCAGAGCAAAGCCCCAAAAAAGGCAATCGTAATACCCGAATCATACTGATTTCGGATTGAAGGAAGATTGAAGGTGGTTTGAATAAATAAGAACAGAAATATACCGGCTAAAATATGAATGGT
>JASFEV010000267.1:0-6061 GCA_050124655.1 Desulfobacterales bacterium | reverse complement strand
GGACTGACGGTCCCGTCCCAGGCACCTTCGGAGAGCCGGTGGATTTCGCGAGCCACCCGCATCACCTGTATGAAATCATCGGATACATGAAATTTTTCACCCGCCCGGTTCAAGGCATTAAAGCGGCCGATTTCGCTGTCTTTGATGTAAGTTGAAAATACCTGGTTGATCTCCAACAGGCGTGAATCGATTTTTTCTTGTAGACCCTCGACGCTCTCAGAGGCATTGATGACCACCTTGATGTGATAGGTCGTCCCCATCGTCTGACCCGTAATCAGGTGTTCGCTCTGCGCTTCACAAAGGCTGGTCGATACAAATAGCATGGAAAATACGATGAAAATTTTATGAAATGTTTTCATTTAAATTTTTAGACAGGATTTACAGGATTATCAGGATTTTTTTCTCGTTTCCCCGATGGAAACGAGAAGTCTCAATCCGCCTTCGGCGGAAAAATTACTTATAATAATTAACTTTTTAATTTCCTATTAATAACTTTTGAGTTAAACCGGGTTTTAAAGTCGTAGATTATGTTCGAGGGTCCCGCCAACGGGCGGGATTTCACATCTATTTTTTTTAAAATTAAGGAGTTCAACAAGCCGCACAAGGGTTTTCGCCAAGGCGTACTTGAAGTACGTTGCAGGCGCAAAACCCGCGGAGAACGCAGGCCATCGAGAAAAAGGCCAGTTATTAATGGAAAATCAGCAAATGCGGGGGAGCTGCTCGCCCGCTAACATATCCACAATCCGCTTGCCACCAATGCGGGTTTTCATAAACACCTTGCCGGGATAATCGGTAACGACCTCGCCGATCACGGCGGCATCTTGGCCGCAGGGATCGGACTGAATTGCTTTTAACACCGCATCGGCACATTCCGGCGATACAAATGCCAAAAGCTTGCCTTCGTTGGCCAGATAGAGCGGATCAAACCCGAGCAATTCACAGGCCCCGGCCACTTCTGTTTTTAAAGGAATTTTATCTTCGATGATTTCAATACCGCATTCAGACATTTCAGCGATCTCATTCAACGCCGTACCGACACCACCACGGGTCGGATCCCGCAATACGTGAATACCTGAAAGGTCTGCAGCCGAAAATATTTTCTGGGTCATATGGTTTAATGCGGCCGAATCACTCTGCAAAGATGTCTCAAAGGAAAAGCCTTCGCGCTGGGTTAACACTGTAATTCCATGGTCGGCAATGGTTCCGCTCAAAATAATTTTATCTCCGTCTTTGGCATTGTCGCTGGCCACATGAATGCCTTGTGCAATCCTGCCGATACCGGACGTATTGATAAAAATACGGTCGGCTGTTCCCCTGGGAACAACCTTGGTATCGCCGGTGATGATCGAAACGCCGGCTGCTTTGGCCGCTGCGCCCATGGTGTTGATGATGGATTCCAGGTCGGTCATGGAAAGGCCCTCTTCAATAATCAAACCGACACTCAGATAAAGCGGTGTGGCCCCACACATGGCCAGATCATTAACCGTTCCGTTGATGGCCAGGTCACCGATGTTACCGCCCGGGAAAAAAATGGGATCAACGGTGTAGGAATCGGTAGAGAACGCAAAACGTCTGCCTTCCAGATCAAAAATGGCCCCGTCATTAAGCGCCGCCAAGATGGCATTATCAAAAACCGGCAGCATCATGTCCTTGGTGAGGCTGTGGGAAATCTTGCCGCCGCTGCCATGATCTAGTAAAATTTGATCACTTTTCATATCAGTTGTCCGTCGTTTGTGGTCTTTTTTCAGTGGTATAGTACATTTGAAACAACCGAGGACGAGGACGAGTATGAGGACGAGTACGATAAAGCGCATGGAATTTCGTCCTCGTCGTCGTCCTCGTGCTCGTCCTCGAAAACTCAGAGCATCATTGGCACGTAACGCGTAACCATGAAACCTGCCCCATGCTCTGTGCCCTCTGCCCTCTGCCCTCTGCCCTCTGCCCTATGCTCTATGCCCTCTGTCTTCTGTCCTCTGTTAGTCACTGTGATACTTATAATAAGCGGCGCAGGTCCCTTCAGTGGAAACCATACAGGGCCCGACCGGATCCATGGGCGTACAGACATTTTTATAAAGCGCACATTGCGGCGGTGTTTTAGTGCCAATCAGAATCTCGCCGCAGGCACAGCCCGTTGGTGTTCTGGTATCAGGAACCTCAATCTCAAAAAGTTGCTGTGCATCATGGGCAGCATATTTTTCACGGATTTTTAAACCGCTTTGCGGAATGACGCCAATCCCGCGCCAGCAGGCATCGGCCGGTTTGAATATTTCAGCCAGAATGTGTTGCGCCTTAACATTGCCTTCTGCCGTCACCGCTCGCTGATAAGCATTGTCCAAACCCGGATTTTTGGATTCCAGCATTTCAACCAGCATGGATATGGCCTGCAAAATATCGGTGGGTTCAAATCCTGCCACCACACAGGGAATTTGATACTGATCAAAAAACGTCCGGTAGGCATCCAAACCAATGATGACCGACACATGGCCGGGTAAGATAAAACCGTCAATTTTGACATCAGCTGCGGCCATCAAGGCCTCCAACGCCGGTGGGACCAATTTGTGCGCAGACATCACCGAAAAATTGTCAACGTTTGCCTGGGCGGCCGAAAGAATCGCCGCCGCGATGGTCGGAGCAGTGGTTTCAAACCCAACACCCAGAAAAACCACTTTTTGGGCCGGATTTTTCTTGGCAATTTCAAGCGCATCAAAAGTCGAATACACCACCCGAATGTCCCGGCCGGCGGCGCTTTCTTTTTGCAGAGACGAGCGGGTGCCGGGAACCCGCATCAGGTCACCAAAGGTGGTTACAATCATATCATCGATCCTCGCCAGCTCGATAAACGCATCGATTTCAGCCTGGTCGGTGACACACACCGGACAGCCCGGCCCGGAAAGCAATGAAATGTTCGCTGGCAGCATCGAACGGATCCCGCTTCTGAAGATGGAAACCGTATGCGTCCCGCATACTTCCATCAGGCGCAGCTCTTTTTGGCTGATGGATTTAATTTTTTTGATCAGGCTTTGAGATATCTCCGCATCCCGATATTCATCAATATGCTTCAGGGTCATATTAATAGTCCGTGGTTAGTTGTTGGTTGTCAGTTGTTCTTGCCAATTGACCAGTGTCTGTCCTGTCTTAAAAATAAGAGACGGTTCAAAGAAAACGAGCAGCAGTAGATCACCCTAATCAGATGTAATTCCAATTTTAAGCAACGGACAACAGGCTACTGGCGACTGACGGCAGCAGCCACCATGGCTTGTCCCAGCGCAATCCCGCCATCATTGGCAGGCACCTGCTGGTGGGCATAGACCTCAAAATCATGTGCCTTCAATTGTCCGATCAGGCCTTTAAGCAGCAAAGAATTTTGAAAACAGCCGCCGCTTAGCACCACCCGGTTCAAATCGTGCTGATGACGTATCGTTGCACATATTTCAGTAAACAGAACAATTAAGGTCTGGTGAAACTTAGAGCTGATGTCAGCGGTCGACATACCATTTTGAATATCCTGCACGATGCCGCGAATGATGGTTTGCGGCTGTATTTTAATGGGCTGTTGTGACGTCCACTGGATGTCATAGATGGCATCGCTGTGGCCTTCTGCCAGCATTTCCAGCTCCATGGCCGCCTGCCCTTCAAAATTGACCCGCTGGCGAATGCCGGCGATAGCAGCCACCGCATCAAATAGACGACCCAGACTGGAAGTTTGCGGACAGTTAATGGCTTTATCCATCATTTCGACGATGATTTTTATTTTTTGTCGATCGATCTGTTTGACCAAAGTAAGGTCCAAATCCAATACATTTTCTCCAAAGGCTGAATGCAGGTAACTGATAGCCATGCGCCAGGGCTCTTTTATAGCAGCGCTGCTGCCCGGCATGGGCACCTCGGCCAGATGAGCGGCTCTTTCAAATTGTTTGGCATCGGCCACCAGCACTTCGCCGCCCCAGATGGTGCCGTCAGAACCATAGCCGGTGCCGTCAAAAGCCAGTCCGATGACCGTGCCTTCCAACCTGTGCTCGGCCATGCCGCTGACAACATGCGCATGATGATGCTGGACTTTGATCAAGCGGATGTTGGCCTGTTCTTTGGCAAACTGGGTGCTCAGGTAATCCGGATGCATATCACAGGCGATAATTTCAGGCTGGATTTCGAGAATGCGCTGTAAATGGGCCACTGTCAGTTTAAAAAAATCAAGGGTCATCATGTTTTCAAGATCACCGATATGCTGGCTTAAAAAGGCTTTATCCCCTTTGGTCAGACAAATGGTATTTTTCAGCTCGGCACCGCAGGCCAGAATCGCCGGGACCGGCCGGTTTAAGAAAATCGGAATGGGTACGAACCCGCGGGACCGCCGAATATAGCGCTTATGGCCGGCCGTGTGTTTGAGAATGGAATCATCGCTGCGCAAATAGATATCACGGTTGTGTGTTAAAAAATAATCGGCAATACCGCCCAGGCGTTTAAAAGCGTCTTCATTGTCAATCGCAATGGGCTCTTCACTAAGATTGGCGCTGGTCATCACCAGGGCGCTAAATCCATGCTTTAACACCAGATAATGCAGCGGGGTATAGGGCAGCATCACCCCCCAGTATTTATTGCCGGGTGCCACCGCCTCGGCAATGGGACCGGGATTCTTTTTTTGCAGCAATACAATCGGGCGCTGCATGGCGGTCAATAATGTTGCTTCTTCGGCCCGCACCCGGGCATATTCGCGAATATGCGCCAAATCGGCAGACATGATGGCAAACGGTTTTTCCTCGCGCAGCTTACGCCTGCGAAGCCGCATGACGGCTGTACTATTGGTGGCATCGACTACCAGATGATAACCGCCAAGCCCCTTGACGGCCACAATCCGGCCTTGGCGGATAAGATCGGCCGCCATTTTGATCGGATCATCAGATGTTATCGATTCACATCGGTTGTCGTACAGGCTGACATGCGGACCGCATTGCTCACAGGCATTGGGTTGGGCGTGAAAGCGCCGGTTGATCGGATCATCGTACTCGGCCTGACAAGCGGCACACATCTTAAAATGCCGCATAGACGTTTTAGGGCGGTCATAGGGGATATCATCAATAATAGTATAACGCGGTCCGCAATTGGTGCAGTTTATGAACGGATACAGATAGCGACGATCATTGGGATCAAAAAGCTCCCGCAAACAATCATCACAAATCGATACATCCGGCGAGATCAGGGTGGACATGCGCGCCTGGTCCCTGCTTTTGACAATCTGGAATTCTGCATACGGCTTTACAGATTCGGCGCGCCCGGTTATTTCGACCACATGGGCAAGGGGCGGGCTTTTCGCGGTCAGATCCGCTTCAAAGGCCTGGATGGATTCCGGCGATCCTTCAATCAGAATCGAAACACCGGCAGCGGTATTGGCCACTTCACCTTTCAAATCATATTGAAGGGCAAGGTTGTATACAAAGGGCCGAAAACCGACTCCCTGAACTATGCCGTTGACGTCAATTCTTTTGGCTGCAGTGTTATTTGGCATAACGGCATCAATGGCGTGTGGTCTGGGCGGGGTGGCTCATAAAATGTGGGATCTAAAGCGATAGTTGGGCTCCTATGGCGCCAGTTGTTTCCTAATTTTGTTTGGATTCGCCTTTCTCTACCGCCGCGATCGCCTCGCGCAAAAGCTCCAATGTCTCCTGAGCCGCTGCTTGATCGAGTTTTGAGATAGCAAAGCCGGCGTGGACGATAACATAATCACCAACCTGGGCGTCTTCGAGAAGTAACAAACTCGCTTCTCTTTGAACGCCTTCCACATCAATGGTTGCCATATTATTTTCAATCTTTGTAATCCTAGACGGGATTGCCAGACACATTATCTGCGGTTCCTTTCGTTGAATATTGAACACCTAAACGGTCAAGTTCTGCCAGGACCATGGCAATGACATCATCCACTTTACCTAGAATTACCGGTGTTAGATCAAGGCACAAGGTATCAATGTCTTCAGGCTCGACACCGACAATGACCGTTTCCGGCACGTGATCGAGCGCCTGACAGAGGGTTAAGGCTTCCAGGAAATCAACCTGGTGTAATGAATTT
>JASFEV010000266.1:0-6127 GCA_050124655.1 Desulfobacterales bacterium | reverse complement strand
AATTTGGACTCATGAGGCACCGGATGACAAATCCTTATTTCACCAATGCGAATGTTTATGATATTATATTTGACAAGCGGTCACAAATAGGCCTAATGATCGTATAACGCTGATATCAGGCAACCGTACAGAGGGTTACTTTAAAAAAAGGGCGATTGGCAGCATTTCTTATTCGACTCTACAACTCAAGGGCGGATATGTTACCTGATCCTATTTTGCTATTCGAAGCGGACCAGCGTTCAAATGCCATACGAATGCTGTTTTTTATGATGATCCTGGCGGCGTGTTTGCTTTTTATGAGTGCCTGTGCGTCCACGCAAACGACAACCGCATCCTCGCAGACCCAAATTTTTCGCTCTGAAGACTATGTTGTTTATCAGCTAAAGACGAGCCAATCACCGGCAGAACTGGCCGAAAAGTTTCTGGGTGGGCCCCAGCGCGCCTGGATAATTGAGGAGGCCAATCCGGATATTCGCTTCCGGCGTGGAAATGCGGTCGTCATTCCACTTAAAGAGCGCAACCGGGGCGGGTTAAGCGCCGATGGATTCCAAACCATCCCTATACTGACCTATCATCGGTTTGCCGAAAATTGCAGCTCGCCTTTGTGTATGCCGGCTCGCACCTTTGAGCGTCAAATGCGCTATTTGAAGGACAATGGGTATCACGTGATTACCGCCGAAGAGCTCCTGGCCTTTCTCGAATATCGCCAGCGGCTTCCTCGCAAATCGGTGTTGATTACCATGGATGATGGCTATCGCTCCGTTTATGATATCGCCTATCCGATTTTGCAAAAATACGGTTTTAAGGCCACATTGTTTATTTACACCAGCTTTGTCGGTGTCTCCAAAATGGCCATCACCTGGGACCAGCTCAAAGAAATGAAAGCCAATGGCTTTACAATTGGTTCACACACCATTTATCATAGCGATTTGACGCAACCAAAAGAAGATGAGACCGAACAGTCGCATCTGGCCAGGATTAAAGACGAGCTTTTCGGTTCAAAAAAAATCATCGATAAAAAAATGGGCCAGAACACTTATTTTTTGGCCTACCCGTTTGGTTATTACGATCAACGATCGATTCAAATCGCCAAACAAGCAGGCTATAAAATTGCCATGTCCGTTAAAAGAGGCGGTAATGCTTTTTTTGCAAACCCACTGACCTTGAGAAGAGATCAAATATTGGAAAAGGACATGCAAACCTTCATTTCCAGGCTAAAAACCTTCAATCCGCTTATTTTAAAGTGAGATGACCATGAAAAATAATGCAGGAATCATCAGCGTTTTCCTTTTGTTTTTTCTGCTGGCCGGGTGCGCGTCAATGGGCACCAAATCTCCGAAAGCGCTTGCCAAAGAATATACCGCCAAAGCGCAGCAATTTGAAAACCAAGGGGATCTGGTTGAGGCGTTGAAGCACTATAAGCTCGTGTTGACCGTCGACCCAGACAATCAGCTGGCTCAGGAGAAAATAGCAGTGCTTGAACCGCAAATACTTGAGTTGGCCGAAAAACATTATAAAGACGGGCTCAAATATTATAACCGGGGCCAGTATGGACCGGCGCGCAAAGAATTCCTGACAGCCCTGCGCTACAACCCCGAACATACCAAGGCCAAAGAAAAGCTGGAGGGCACCAGCAAAGATATGGGGCAGGTCAAAAGGTATATCGAGCACACGATTCAGCCCGATGAGAGCATATCCACTTTGGCTGAAAAATATTATGGCGATTATCGCAAGTTTCATCTGATTGCAGAATACAACGAAATGTCAGACCCCACCCGGGTTAAGGTCGGCCAGGTTGTCAAAATTCCCGTCATTGAAGGCGTTCCCATCATGGCAGACCCTGGTAAAATTCAGGCGGAGGAGGGGGTATCGTCTGAAGAATTATCCGGAGACATAATAACGGTAAAGCGCTATATCGTCCATACCGTTAAGCCCGAGGAGAGTCTATCCAAGCTGGCCATGCGGTACTACGGTGATTACAGCAAATTCCATGTCATCGCTCAATTTAACAACTTGGAAGATGGCACCAGCGTAAATGTCGGGCAGGAGCTCAAGATCCCCGAGATCGAAGGTGTTCCGTTTCACGCAACGGGCGAAGTGACAGAAACCGAAACGGTCACAACCGCCAAGGTTGCGCCAGTGCCTGAAAAACCAGACGAAGAGCAGAAAGAACCGGAAGTCAGCGCAACGCCGGTCGCCCCGGAGGATCCGTTGGCGAACTATCGCGAGCTGGGTATCGAGCTTTATGAGAACAAAGAATATACAGCGGCGATTGCTGAATTTGACAAAGTGTTAAATGTTGATCCTGCTGATCAAAAAACGCGCGAATATATGTCGTTGGCGTATCGGGAAAAGGGACGGCAATCCTTTCAAAATAAGGATTACGCGCAAGCCGAGAAGGAGTTTGAAACCGCCCTGATATACGATCAGAGCTGTTCTGACTGTCAAAACTATATCGCGCAAATCCAGAAAGAGAACCGCGATAGACTGCGCGATGATGCGATTGCTTTATACAACGATAAGAAATACGAACAGGCGATTGCCAAATTTGAGACCGTTGCTAAACATGATCCGGATGATAAACAGGTCAATGATTACTTAGAAAAATCTCATTTCCAACAAGGTTTGATACTATTTGGCAAAGAGGATTATCTTGCCGCCAGAGATGCGTTTAAAACGGCGTTGCAGTACAATAAAAATTGCGAGCAGTGCGTTAAAAACATCCAGAAGAGTGAAGAAATCTTCAAAGAAGTTCACTACGAAAAAGGACTTGCCTACTTTGGGGATCAAAAATTGGCAGAAGCCATCAAGGAGTGGGAGGCTGTCTCGGCCATCGATCCCAACTATAAAGACGTCAACAAAAACCTCACCAAGGCCAAAACCCTTTACGAACGATTGGAAAGCATCAAACGCAGCAAAACGCAGCAAGACACGCAATAAGGCCCACGGCCTTCGGGTTTAAGGTTCAACTCAACGTTCACCCGCCTTCGCTAACCGCTGTCGCTAAAGCTTCCGTCTCCGTTGAAACTTCGACGGGATAAAATGGCGGACACGAAGCTTCGGCGCGGCAAGCAAGGTTCAGAGGTTGGCGATTAAAATTTCGTTAATTGCTTCTATCCACTGGCTGCTGGCTACCAATTTTTGTACCGTCGCAAGTAGTTACGACTGGTGCAACAAAGCACAGTCGACAACAACCGAGTACGAGGACGAGAACGAGGACGATTAGGAGACACATAGAATCTTCGTCCTCGTCGTCGTCCTCGTGCTCGTCCTCGAAAAATCAAATAACCATTCACTTATAAACCGCAACATACAACTCGCAACCCGCAACGCTAATCTTATTTTGTGAAGACAGGCGGCCGACGCTCAAGAAATGCCAAAATACCTTCTTTGGCCGCATCCGTGCAGGCAATCTCGCCGAAACCTTTGTATCCGATTTCAAGGGCATCGTTGAAATTTTCAGCCGCAGCACTTTCCTTAATCACTTGCATTGTCAGAGCCACTGCTTCTTTGCTCAATACCTGCTTGCCCGCTTTGGGTTCAGCGGGAATGTTTATTTCCGGTATGTCAATTTTGCCTTGCGGAATGGGACTTATCTTGCCCTGCAGGTCGTTGACCGTTTCAACGGCGGCTGAAATCAGAGATGGATAATCATCCACAATCTGGCTGACCATATTGATGTCAGCAGCTTCGACCGCCTTGAGCGGACGTCCCAGACAAATCATTTCATGAAACAACTCGGCTCCCTGGGGCCATTTGCGGTAGGGCACCACACACCCTCCGATACCTGGCAGGATCCCCAGCGTAATTTCAGGAAACTGAAAGCTTGCATTTTTGGTGGCCACTATGTCGTGACAGCGAATCGCCATCTCTAGGCCGCCGCCCAGCGCAAATCCGTTCACTGCTGCCACCACCGGTTTTTGCATTTTATCCATAAAAACCTGCACATTGGCGCAATCCCTGGCGTATTGGGCAGATCTGTTGGCATCCCCTAGCATTTCCGGAAATTTGCCGATGTCGGCGCCGGCCGAAAAGGCAGACGTTCCGTAACCGGTGATCACAAAACCTTTGGTTGCGGGATCATTGTCGAATTCCCTTAAAACCGACAGGACTTCATCGGCCAATTCGTCATTAAGGGCATTCATGGCTTGGGGGCGTCGGATGGTAATGACTTTGACTCCGTCGACGTCATCGACCAAGATGAAGCGCTTAAAATCCTGATAGGCCGAATATGCTTGCTGGGGCATCGGAAAACCAGATCTTTCAGACTGAAACTTATCCATGATGCGTTTGACTTCTGCTTCACCCAGCTCGCGCATCAGATCCAGCGGCCCCTTGCGGAATCCCAAAGCCACCTGGCAGCCGAAGTTTACATCCTCTTTGGTTCCAATCCCGCGGTCGATAATGTCAAATGATTGGGAAAATAGAATGCCCAAAAGGCGATCCCGTATGGTTGACTTCACCTCTGCGGGAACCTCAACCGGGCTGCCCGGTCGGTGGGTCAACCAGCGATCCACCGATGCTAGGATGCCGGCGGGCTGGTAATGGGCGCCTTCTTCCATCTGCAGGCTGTTGGTTTCGATTATGATCGGGTTACCGTTGGCTAGGTTCAACACAAAAAAGGGCCCGGCAAATACGAATTCCTCGGCCACCTTATCGATCTGGCTGGCCGTTGCGCCCTCCAATAGATAGGCAGACTCATTGCACCAGTTATCAAAAATGCGGTCCAGGACAAAACAGATGGCATTATCGGTGATAATGGGAGCTTTGCCAGTTTTGGCAAAAAACCAGAACAGATAATCCAGTGTTTCCTGGCTGCATTTTTCCCAAGCGATGACTTCAACCGGCAGACTGCGCCAGGCTGGAGCAAAAAAATGGGTAATGGATGTGCGTTCCGGTTTTTTCATATTCTGGAATATTCTATCGGCCGGAATCGATGAGGTGTTGGAGGTGATGATAGCGTCATCACTGACGATATTTTCAACGGTTTCAAATATTTTCTGTTTAAGCGGAATGGCTTCGGTGGCGGCTTCAATCACCAGTTGGCAATTTTTGATCTGCTGGTAATCGGTTGTATAGACGATATTTTTGCGGACGGCTGCTGCATGCTCGGGCTTCATCTTTTTTTTGTCGATGGCTTTGTCAGTGTAGCCTATGATCCGCTGCTCTGCCGCTTTGAGGGGTTTTTCGATCACATCCACCAGGTACAGTTTGCTGTTCGGCATGGCACTTTTTAGATAATAGCCGATGTCCGGACCGATAGTTCCGGCGCCGATGACAGCGATTTCAGTTGGCAGCGGCCTGGGGGGGTCAATCAGCAAAGGGTTAAATGCCGAACGATAAAGTTTTTTTGCAGCATCCATAGTAGACTTTCCTTTCTTTGAAAGGTTAAAAAATGATAAGCGATCTCAAAAATGCATCTATGGCCTTTGGGTTGAGCCCGTTACCCGTTGGCCCGTTCGCCGGTTAAAAATTATAATGAGCCGATTTCTCCTTTTTCGGGCTCAATCCGCCGGAGGCGGACCCAACTGGCCAACCGGAAGGCGTGATCTACTATTTTTGAGATCGCTTTTAATATCATAATAGACTATAGATTTTTACAATATTTTTTTATTAGTGAATACGAGCTATATTCACGGAAATCTTTTGCAAAACTGCTCGAGGCTGTAGATAAATTGCTTGACAGGTTTTCGTATACCGTATACAAAAATGTGTCAAGCCAGTAATCGTGCTTATTTCCGAAAAGATAGCGATTTCAATCACCACCTTGCCTTTTCGCAATTTATCCTGGACAATAAGGTCACCGCTACCGATGGGCTTTATAATTCTGCGAGATAATGCACATCCATTATTGTCATTTCAACCGTATCCGCCAAAAAAATTATCTATGAAAGCGTACTAAAATACCAGGGGGACATATCATGAAAGTTTTGGTCAGTGACAATCTCGGAGAAGCGGGCATCAAAATGTTTGAATCGGAACCGGGTTTCGAGGTGGATGTGAATACCGGTCTTGAACCCGATGCGCTTAAATCCATCATCGGAGACTATGATGCGCTGGTGATTCGCAGCGGCACCAAAGTGACCGAGGATCTGCTCGAGTCAGCCAAAAATCTAAAGGTCATCGG
>JASFEV010000265.1:0-6206 GCA_050124655.1 Desulfobacterales bacterium | reverse complement strand
CGGTGCGTCCCGCGGGGTGGGCGCGGCAACAGCGCGCTGGCTGGCCAAAGCCGGTGCGGCGGTCACGTTAATCGCACGTTCGGCGGACGATCTTGAGAAGGTGGCCAAGGATGTGCAGCAATTGGGAGGCGCTGCGCTGGTTCATAAAGGCGATGTTTCCGATGCCGGCGCCTGCCGGGCGGCAGTCGCCAAAACCCTGGATCGCTTCGGACGGCTGGATGCAGTGGTCAATAACGCCGGCATGGTTGAACCCCTTGCATCCGTCAGCGATTGTGACGTTGAGCGCTGGCAATATAACATCGCTGTCAATTTACTCGGACCTTTTTACCTCATCCGGGCGGCGATCGCCGACCTGCGTCCGCAAAACGGCCGCATCATCAATGTCAGCAGCGGCGCGGCCACCATCAGCGTCGAGAACGCCAGTGCATACTGTGCGGCCAAAGCAGCGCTGAATCATTTCAGCCGCGTGCTGGCCGCCGAAGAACCCCGGCTGACGGTAATGGCTGTCCGGCCGGGGGTGGTGGATACCCGCATGCAGGATACCTTACGGCAAAAAGGCCAAGGAATCATGTCCCCCGAACAGCTGGCCTACTATCAGCATCTTAAAGCAGGTGGTCAGCTTGAAAAACCGGAGGTGCCGGGGCGCTCGCTTGCCTGGCTCGCACTTCATGCTCCCCGGGAATTTAGCGGACAATTTTTAGACTATGACGATCCCCGCATCAGCCGGCCGGCGCTGGCGGTTTTGGGCGCGCAGCTAAAATAAGGCCACACTTCCATCCCCGTAAGATCCAGAATGGTCTTGCAATCCATACATTACCAAATGATAATGTTGGCATAAGCTTGCGATAATGTGGATAAGATACACCTGTTTTCACCTAATTAGTTGAAAATTATCTATAAAATGGTTTGAATGTACGCTTGCGATTCAATTGCCGGCGCGAATGTGCGTTCAAAAAGGATTTTATTCTTTGGGGATCGCGACGATATAGGGCCTTACGACTCAAGCGAATTGTGTTTCGAACTCCGGGATCGCATCTTGGGTAAAAAAACAAATCGACCCTCTATGGACAAAAGCAAAAGCCTTGAAAGGCTCGTGCTGCTCTTTGCGCTGCTTTTCGTGCTGTGCCCGAATGGCCCGGTCGGGGCTGAAGGCACATCAGATGATCATGACGTCAAACAAGAGCTAAAATTAGTTGATGAGGAGCAAGAAGAAAAAGAGCTTAGCTGGCTCAACCAAAAAATCCAGCCGATTTTCGGCGAGAGAATATTTCTCAATGGCGGCGTCGAGCTGAATTATAAATATCTCGACACCAAGGATGTGGATGACGAAAATAGCGACACCAGCTCTGATTTTTTTATGAGCACGGCGGAATTGAGACTGCGGGCTTTTTTCAACGATTGGAGCAAGGCCAAAGTTGTGGTTAGTGCCGAGGATGTCGGCGAACAGGGTGATAGTGGAAGAGTGCGTCTGGATGAGGCCATTGCGACGCTGAAAAGCCTTCAAGTGCCCCTGTACCTTGTGGGCGGCAAAACCGTGATGCCCTTCGGTGTTTTCGAAGATCATCTGATTGAAGGCACGCTGGCCGAAGATGTGTATGAGATCGACGAGTGGGGAGCCACCATCGGTTTTAATCCCGATTTTTATGGGCTGAACATCTCTTTTTCGGTCTATCGTGATCCCCAGGTCATCGAAAATTTGGAGGATTTCGAGACCCATGATTTCAGGTCCGAACGCACGGACGAAGATGAATATCGATCCTTTATCGCCAATGTGAGTCTTGAACCGCTTGAAGACATCCTGACGGTGAGCACGTTTTATCAAAGCGAGCCCGGTGATGGCGCCCGCAACCGCTCCATTGGGGGCGCTGCCACGCTGAATTTTTGGAAGTTCTCGCTGGATGCGGAATATATCACCGCCCTCGAGCGGGAGAAAGGCGATAACGAAGAGGAGAACAAAGAAAGTGCCCGGGTGGTGGGGCTTGCTTTTGAACCGCTGGATTCCTTGCAGCTGGTTGGCCGCTATGAACTTTTCAGTGATGATACGCGCGGAGATCAGGACGAGGTTCTGGATTATAACATCATAGCCGGATTCAACTATTCATTGATGGACCTGATCGACGTCTTTTTTTTAACCGATGCCGCGCTCTTATTTGAATACCGCTATTCCAGATTTGAAAAAGAAGAGGACGGCGAAGCCACCAACTCACAGAATATGTATCAGGTGCAGTTGGTCTTCGGCTTTTAGTTTGCATCATTTTTTCTATCTGCAGGGCTTGATCAAGTTAACTCAATTTTAGAAATAGTAGATTACGTAAACAGGTTAGCCGGTTGCCGGTTTAGCCGGTTGTGCCCGTTTAAATCGGAATACTTTCGAATCTTATTTTATTTACGGGCTAACGGGCAAACGGGTAACGGGCTCAACCAGCAGCTCTAAGATAGCTTTAGATTACCATATGGTAACCTTCGTGTAAGCTGGCCGCAATTATTTATGTGATAAGATAATGCCATGCGCTTACTGCTCGTAGAAGACGACGTTAAAATCGCTCAATTTGTGATGAATGGCTTGAAAGAAGCCGGGTTCGCTGTTGATCACGCCGACAATGGCGAAGACGGACTGCACCTGGCGTTAACCGAACCTTATGACATCGCCGTCGTGGATCTGATGCTGCCCAAGGTCGACGGCTTAACGCTGATCGAGGAGGTTCGCAAAAACAATATCAATACACCGGTGCTGATTTTAAGCGCCAAAAGATCGGTAGATGATCGCGTCAAAGGGCTTAAAACCGGCAGCGACGACTATCTGGTAAAACCGTTTGCTTTTTCAGAGCTGCTGGCGCGGGTCCAGGCACTCATTCGTCGCGCCACACGCGTCACCGCGCCGACTGAGCTCAAAATTGCGGACCTGAAGCTCGATATGGACAGGCGTAAGGTTTTTAGAGCAGATCAGGAGATTATTCTGCAGCCGCTTGAATTTTCCCTGCTCGAGTACCTGATGCGCAACGCCGGCCGGGTGGTTTCCAAAACCATGATCATGGAGCATGTCTGGGATTACAATTTCAACCCCCAGACCAATGTCGTCGAAGCCCGCATTTGTTATCTACGGGATAAAATTGATAAGAATTTTGATTCGAAGCTAATCCACACGGTTCGGGGTGTCGGATATGTTCTTAAAGAAGCTTAGTCATTTAAAAAATTCGTTGTTGTTCCGCTTAACCATCTTGTATGCGCTGACATTTACGGTGTTGTCGGGCATTGGTTTTCTGGTCTTTTATTACCGTATTTATTCGGTCACCATGGAACACCTGGATGTTGAGTTATTGGATGAATCCCAAAAATACACCGATCTAATCAAGGAAAACAATGTGGAAGCTGCCATATCCAAAATCTCCCAAGAGGCTGAACTCGAAGATCCGGCTGAAGATTTCTACCGCCTGTTTGATTTCAAGGGCGATATTCTTTTTACCACCGATATGTCTGCCTGGGGGACCATTGGCAAGCAGGATATCCTGCGCAAACTGCAAAATGAAGGGTCGACTTCCATCATCCAAACCCTGTCCATCGAGGAGCGCGATGACAAGGCCCGCATGATAACGGCCATTGTGGGCCCGGATACGGTTTTGCAGATTGGAGAAAGCCTGGAAGAGGTTGACGAGTATCTGGATATCTTTCTGCAGCTGTTTTCAATCCTGATTATCAGCCTGATTGTTGTGTCCTCCATCATCGGGTGGTTACTGGCCCGACGGGCCACGATGGATATGCAAGAAGTCACTGATACGGCAGAAGAAATTTCAAACGGCGCTTATGATCGTCGGGTTCAGGTCAAAGGCCAGCTCAAAGAAATTGAGCGGCTGGGCGCCACCTTTAACCGCATGCTCGATCGCATCCAGAGTTTGCTCAAATCCATGAAAGAAATTAACGACAATATTGCCCACGATCTAAGAAGCCCCCTGGCCAGAATCCGCGGCATTGCCGAAATGAGTCTGCTCAAGGAAAAATCCATTGACGCTTACAAAGATATGGCTGCCAGCACCATTGAAGAATGCGATACCCTGATCGATATGATCAATACCATGCTGGACATCACCGAGGCGGAAGCCGGTGTCAATGGCGAACAGGCTGAAGAATTTGAACTGGTGGAAGTCATCCGCGAGGCCTGCGAACTCTTCCGCCCCATTGCCGAGGCCAAAAAGATAGATTTAAAAACCAGCCTGCCGGAATCCCTGACAGTGACCAGTGATCGCCGAAAAGTGCAGCGGATCGTGACGAATCTGCTGGAAAATGCCATCAAATACACCCCTGCAGAAGGCGCCGTTAAGGTCTCCGCCGCAGCCCAAAACGGTGAAATTCGAATCGATTTTGAAGACACCGGTATGGGCATTGACCCAAAAGACCTGCCCCATATTTTCGAGCGCTTTTACCGCTGCGACCGCAGCCGGTCCCTGGGCGGCACGGGTCTGGGCCTCAGTCTGGTCAAGGCCTACACCGAATCCCTCAACGGCAGCATTCACGTCGAAAGCGCCCTCAATCAGGGCAGCCGCTTTGCCCTCCGATTTGCGCGCTAATTAGAACCCATCTCAAAAATGCATCTAATCCGCCGTAGGCGGACTCTTGAGCGTGACCTGCTATTTTTGAGATGGGTTCTATTATTCAGCAGATCATTTCCGCGTCATTTCGTTCTGCAATCCAAGGGCGGGATTTACTTCCGCCTGCCAAAATAAGCACACCGGCGAATTTCTTTTTTTCATGCCAATCGCCCCCAAACTCCTTCTTTGCCTTAAAGTGGTTTCAAAATGCCAGATCACGTTCGAGAGCAAGGCGTACCGCGCATTGGAAGCGGAGCGTACACGTAGTACGCGAGCATTGCCATGCGCGAGACAACGCGGCTATCGAGCGTTAGATGGTTTTTTGAAACTCCTTTTACATTATTAAATCGTAATCCTGGCGTAATCTTCCGGTAAATTTTCTAGTTTATAGTCGCATTCCAGAGTCGAAGGTCGTTTTCGAAAGATTGCTGAAAATGCTTCCTTTAACCCCATAATGGACAACGGATTTACATGTCACCGAGGCAGCCGGATGGATTTGGTCAACGCCACTACAGCAAAGAAAATTTTAAAAAGACGACGCCGGTCTGGATTGTTGCCCCCTGCAAACAGGCATCTCAACATCCTGCTTTGCTGTTGGATGCTGGGCGGCATTATCTACCAGATAAGCGATCTGGCATCCGTCCATGGCGCTGAAATCAGCGATCTGATCATCGACAGTTCGCGGGACCATTTGCTGCTGTCCGTCAACCTTCGGGATGTTATCACTGCTGAAGTTATTGCCGCCCCGGCCGCGGACCTATCGGCCTCCGTACTTTTTTCGATTGTCCTGTATGAGGTCAAGCCCTTCTGGTTCAACAAAAAAATCGTGCATCACACCGCCATTAATACCGTCAAGCGTTACCCCGAACAAAATGAATACCGTCTGCTGCGCTCCTGGCACAGCGGGCCGCCGCTGAAAGTGTACACTTTGCATCAGGCCCGGCGAAAGTTGGCTGAGATCAGCAACCTGAAGGTGATGCCGCTGACCGGACTCGAGAAGGGCCGCACCTATCAGATCCGGGTGCGGGCCGTCTGCCAGGATCAAAACGCTTTTATCTTCAGCCCATCGGAGTGCGTTAAAACCGACTGGCAGACTGTGGATTTTACGTTTTAGTAGCCTGTGAAAAACAGAAAGTGTACTGCCATGGAAATTATTCAAAAAGAAAAAAACGGGATGGTATGCGTGACGGTCAAAGGCCGCATGGAAGCCCGACTGTCGCCGGAGCTTGAGCGCACGATTAAAGCGATCCTGAAAAGCGGTCAAAAACGTCTGCTGTTTGATTTGAGTGCCCTGGAATACCTGCGCAGCTCGGTTCTGAGGGTCATCCTGAGCACAGTTAAAACGCTGAACCGCAAAAAAGGCAGGGCAACAATACCCCGCCTTTTACATTTTAGTCGGGTGCATATCGTTTTTACAAATTTCTCGATCCAAAGAATCCACAAATCCAGAAACTTCGTACAAGTGTAATGCTGGGGGCCACAGAACTCACCCCGAAAGTCCCAATTAATTTACTCAGGCTCAGGGCAGGGTTCGCCTGCATCCCCAGGTCCATCAGGCCCTGTACAGAAAAAGCTCTCTGTGATCGTCTGGTTGCCGCTCTCCTCTATCGCCAGGATCTCGAA
>JASFEV010000264.1:0-6207 GCA_050124655.1 Desulfobacterales bacterium | reverse complement strand
GTCGATTCGTTTCAAAAGCGGAGCGTACGCGATAGTACGTGAGCATTTTGAAGCGGATCGCAACGCAGCTATCGGACAAAATAGGGGGTTTTATAAGTCGATATTGTAGGCTTTGATTTTGGTTAGCAACGACGGATGGCTGATTTCCAGCAGGCGGGCTGCCTGAGTGCGGTTGCCATCGGTCTCTTTAAGGGCTTTGGTAATCAGTTTTTCTTCCATCAGTTTCTGTGCAACTTTGAGTGAATAGCCATCAAAAAGCATATCAGACTCCTCCTCCCCCGTCCGTCTCCCGAGCTCCGATGGTAAATGTTCGGGCAGAAGCGTGTCGCCTTCAGCTAATACCAGTGCACGCTCGATGGCATTTTCCAGCTCTCTGACATTTCCGGGCCAGGGGTATTCCAGCAAACGCGACATGGCAGTTGGCGCGATGCTCTTGACTTTTTTGTTGAGACTGCGTTTAAACCGCTCCATAAAATGATCACACAATAGCGGGATGTCTTCGGCGCGGTCTCGTAGCGGCGGAATTTTTATGGACAGCACATTCAGGCGGTAATAAAGATCCTCACGAAAGGCCCCCTTTTTTACGTCTTCTTCAAGATTTCTAGCTGTGGCCGCAATGACCCGCACGTCGATTTGAGTCGATTTTGAATCACCGATCATTCTGACTTCATTTTCTTGCAATGCCCGTAAAAGCTTGACCTGTAAGGCCAAAGGTAGCTCCCCGATTTCATCCAAAAAAATCGTACCCCGATGGGCTTCCTGAAACAGCCCTTTTTTATTTTTATCAGCTCCGGTAAAGGCGCCTTTTTTATAACCGAACAATTCACTTTCCAGCAATGTTTCTGGAATCCCCCCGCAATTCACCGGCACCAGCGGCATGCTTGACCGATCCCCTTTATTATGGATGGCCCGCGCAATTAACTCCTTGCCGGTTCCACTATCGCCCAGAATCAACACCGTGGTTTTATATTGCGCCGCCTTTGCGGCCACGCGGAACACTTTCCGCATGGCCTCGCTTTTGGCCACCAGATTGCCAAAATCATAATTGCTTTCGATTTTTTTGATATGCGCTTTGAGCTGGCGGTTTTCGTGCCTGAGGCTTTCGCGTTCTTCAGCCTTTTTCAAGGTCAAATAAACTTCATCGGATTTAAACGGTTTCGAGATATAATCGTAAGCACCCAACTTCATTGCCGCTATGGCCGTGTCAATAGTACCGTATGCCGACATCATAATTACGGTGGTTGACCGGATGGTATCGCGTGCAGCTTTTAGAAAATCCATCCCGCTCATATTGGGCATCTTTATGTCACAGAGGATAAAATCATAGACCTTGCTGGCGGACATTTTCATGCCTTCATGGCCGTTGGAGGCGGTATCAATGGTATAACCGGCCTTGCTGAGAACTTTAGAAAGCATGTGCCGCATGTTTTCTTCATCATCAATGATCAGGAGCCGTTTGTCCGGCAATTGGGGTGTCATTGGATTCGCATTCCTTGTTTAGGGGTAACAACTAGCCATCGCATATCATGGGGTACATTTAAGGCAACGACTTAGGGCTCTGATGGTTGCGCATCACCGTCAATGTTCGGCGGCGGACAGAGGTCAGGTGCGTCTTTCACACCGACGGTGTCGACCTCGCCATCAAATACTGGCAGCAAAATCGTCATGCTTGTCCCTTCACCCTTCTTACTGTGTACGGTCATTTTACCGCCGAATCCTTGAACAATCATAAAACTGACTGAAAGACCCAAACCAGTGCCCTTGCCCGGTTCTTTGGTTGTGTAAAACGGATCAAAAATATTGCCGATGTCATCCTTGGGTATGCCAGGACCGTTATCAATAAAGACTAGTTTTAGTAGGTGTTGCTGTTCCGCTGATTTTGGTTGTCTTTCAGTGACCTGCTCGCTTTTAATCACCAACTTGCCATTCACAGATTTGCCCGTCGAGGAAACGGCATCAGCTGCGTTGATAATTAAATTTAAAAATACCTGCCGCAGCTGATTCGCATCGGCAAGCACTTTATCGTTTCGGGCTTCTAAACAGCACTCGAGTTCGATATTGGCCATCAGCGGCTGGACGTTGAGAACCTGGGCAATATCGTCAATGAGATCATGGACGGCTACGACCTTTAAACCTGCATTCGATGGTCGTGAAATCTCCAAAAGCTGACGGATGATGGTGTTGATGCGCTCAATTTCGCCTTCTGTGCGCTGAATATATTCCTTTTTCTCGCTATCGGATGTGTCCTTTTGTTTGAGTAATTCGAGATATCCCATGACAATGCCAATCGGATTGCCGATTTCGTGGGCAATCCCAGCGGACAGCCGTCCCACCGAAGCTAATTTCTCTGCGCGTATGATTTCTTCCTGCGCTTTTTTCAATTCCCGATTGGCAATCTCAAGGGAATTGACGGTCGAGCGCAGTTTTTCCTTGTCAGCCGATATGCGTCGCAGCATGCCGTTTAAGGCACCTGATAGCTTATGCAGCTCATTGTCCTCTTTGCGCACAGCAAAAAGCATTTCATCATCTTCATGGTAATCCTCTGCGCGACGCGCCAAGCGGGCCAACGGCTGAAAATACACCTTTGAAAGCCGATAGATACCGATGAAGGTCAAAATAATGGTATTGAGAAACAGGTAAACAAACATCATCTTCTGGGAACGCCGCAGGGTTTGATAAATACCTTCCAGCGGCATGACGATGCTGACACCGGCGACGACCCGTCCGTTTTGCATCAACGGCGATGAAACGATGAGATCGCGCTGACGCTTCCAAAATATACCCCAGGTGGTCCCGAAAAAATGGGTTTCCCGTTTTTTAGATTGCATGGCATTGCCGCAGCGCTTTATCAGCTCGTCTTGCAGCGCCTGCGAACTCCTGCCGAAAGCCACTCGCTCGCTATTTTTGCCCAGAACGAAAGCGCCGGCAACACCGCTTTCGGCTAACAGGCCAAACACTTGTGCCCTGGAGTTTTGGTGTGTTGAGTCCGTGTCCATATTTAGAACTTCCAACAAATCCGCCGTCAGAGTGGATATCAAAAAATGGCCTCTGGAAGCCTCTTTGCGGATGATGTCCCGTTTGGCGGTCATCATCGCGACAACATTGATCAGCAGCATGGCCACAAAAAAGAGGATGGCGATGTTGAGTGCAATTTTTGTTCTCAGACCGCGAATAAACACAGGTATCCTTAGCTAACTGTTATAAAACCGATTATTCATGATCGGTGGATCTTCAAATCTGCCGAAGAAGGAATCAGACGGGCAGGCTTGAAACCTGGCGTAGGTTATCGATTTTGTTGTGATTATGACTATAAAAAGTTTATCATAGTCTAATTTTGAATGCAAATATAGTTGAAATTTTTAAATAATATCAGCATCCTATAAGATTTGTTCGCCCGACAGGCACTGAATGTGGAATGTATATAGGGGAAATTACGTAAACGAATTTGCAACCTCGGATTGTAACGAAAGTAACTATATTTTTCAGCTGTGATATAAAGGGCCTAAAAAAGGGCGGCGTTTCAGATGGTATTGAAACACCGCCCTCATATGCTGCTAATAGCCTCCGTGAGCGTTCAGAATACACTTCAAGAAGCCTTCGAAGACGTTTTTGCTACGATCAGGCGAGGTCGAAGCGGTCAAGGTCCATGACCTTGTTCCACGCCGCTACAAAGTCGTACAGGAACTTCTCCTGAGCGTCCTCACAACCATAGACTTCCGCGACGGCCCGGAGCTGGGAGTTTGAACCGAAGATGAGATCGACACGGGTGCCGGTCCACTTGAGTTCGCCTGTTGCGCGATCACGACCCTCGAACAGGTCTTCGTCTTCCGAGGTTGCCTTCCACTCCGTGCTCATGTCGAGCAGATTCACGAAGAAATCATTGGTGAGCGTCTCTGGCTGCTTGGTGAAGACGCCGTGTTGGGACTGTCCGAAGTTGGCATTCAAGACGCGCATACCACCAACCAGAACCGTCATCTCAGGAGCGGTCAGCGTCAGCAGTTGAGCCCGATCAACCAGCATCTCCTTAGCGGATATATCCATTGAAGCATCGTTAGAAGAACGTCGCACCATTTTTTGAGCGCTCAATCTGTATTACACTTCCTCTGCCATACAATTGCTGCATATGCCGAAAAAATCCAGCCTATGATTCAGAATTTTAAAATGAGTCTCTGATGCGACCTCTTTTTGCATTTTATCCAGGCTATCCAGGTCTGGGTCGACAATTTTTTTACACTTGATGCAGATGACGTGTGGATGGGGGATAGGCTTGTTTCCATCATAGCGGTTGCTCCCATCCGGGAACCCTAACTCAAGAACTTCACCAAGTGATTTGATGAGTAAAATATTTTTGTATACAGTGGCAAGACTCATTGTCGGAAAGTCTTTTTTTATCTGGAAATGGATATTTTCAACACTGGGATGGCCTTCACTTTTGGCAAGAATTTTAGTGATCGCCAGCCGTTGAGGCGTTATCTTGTGGCCATTATCTCTTAATTTTTGGATAATGATGTCAAATCTTTTTTTAGGGTCTGCCAACTCAAGCCTCTTTATCCTTAATAATAATAATTATCCATTAACATTAGTTTTCCTTTATGTCAACCCCATTTCAATCGTTCACAGATGATAATTTCAATGGATTTGCCAAGTATATCCGCTTGAAAGATGAATACAAGATGTGTTGAGGCCGGCTGGTTAAATCGGTCTGTCCCGCAAACGGTTAACTTTCACAACACGTTACCGTATGAGTCCAAAACGCCCCCAAGCGATGATCATATATCATCACATATCAGTATAAAGCATCGATTTATAGCAGACAAAAGTCAAATGGTGCTTATTATTACTCTTTCATAGCAAATCTGACAAAAGGAGAACGTTATGACGGCACATAAACTATTTGAACCATTACAGATGGGAGACTTGGAACTTAAAAACAGAATCGTTTTGGCACCCATGACCAGAGGACGTGCGGGTGCGGAGCGCATTGCAAATGAGCTAATGGCCGAATACTATTTTCAACGGGCTTCAGCCGGTCTGCTCATTACCGAGGCAACCGTTGTTTCTGCCCAAGGCAACGGTTGGGTGGGCTCACCCGGCATTTACACCGACAAGATGGTGGAGGGGTGGCGAATCGTCACCCAAAAGCTGAAGCCCACCGGCACGCCCATCTTTCTGCAATTATGGCATTGTGGCAGAGCTTCCCACAGCGATTTTCACGATGGAGAACTTCCGGTTTCCGCTTCAGCGGTTAAACTAAAGGGTGACCAGATCCACACGCCGCTGGGCAAAAAAGACTACGAAACCCCACGGGCCATGACAGTTGATGACATCCAGGCCACTGTGAACGATTATCGCACCGCTGCTGCAAATGCCAGAGAAGCCGGTTTCAGCGGCGTCGAAGTGCATAGTGCCAACGGCTATCTGATCAATCAATTTTTGGATTCAAAAACAAATTTAAGGACGGATCATTACGGCGGTAGCCTGGAGAATAAATATCGTTTTCTAAAAGAAGTGATGGCAGCCGTTTTGGAGGTGTGGCCGTCAAACCGGGTGGGTGTCCGACTTTCTCCCAACGGGGTATTCAATGATATGGGCAGCCCTGATTTTCGAGAAACATTTCTCTACACCATAAAAGAACTCAATAAATTCAAGCTAGCATATGTTCACATCATGGATGGGCTTGCCTTCGGCTTTCATGAACAAGGTGAACCGATGTCGCTGGCTGAATTTCGAGCCGAATATGACGGCATTGTCATGGGCAATTGCGGCTATACCAAAGAATCAGCCGAAGAGAGACTCACGGCCGGTCATGCGGATCTGGCGGCCTTCGGCCGACCGTTCATCACCAATCCAGATCTCCCTGAGCGTATGAAGAATGACTGGCCCCTGACGCCATTTGAAGATATGTCCTTGTGGTACACGCCAGGCGCTAAGGGGTACACGGATTACCAATCTTTTATTTAATTTTATGATAACTACTATGTATCTGATATGAATTTCGGTGTTTATATTTGCGCCCAGCTCCAACATATCAGCATTACTTTACCCCTCCGAAAATTTGTGATACCAAATTACGATATATGTAATTTTGCGGATTTGTCTCTCATCTCAATTTATAGTGGTTGTCAAAAAAACGTTCCGATTGCGGAACGCTTTTTTGCTACAACACTTATGCCGCCATCCTTTTTTTCGGAACATTAATATGACAAG
>JASFEV010000263.1:0-6259 GCA_050124655.1 Desulfobacterales bacterium | reverse complement strand
GGATAGCGGTTTCATACGGCACCTCTTTTTGAAGCGTTCGGCCAACAAAAGATGTTTAATAGACCGTAAAGCTTTCATTTGCGGGCGGGTTGCGGTTTTGTCCTCAGGGGTATAATAAAAATCAAAAAATTCGCTGTCACTTCAGCCGTGTCTTGCTCAGGTCTATTTTTCTTGCTCGATAAATGACTTTAAAATCTCGCTTTCGGGGGCGGGCACCTTATCAAACTTAACGCCAAAGCCACGCGGGCTGCCCCATGTAATTGTTCCGATTAGTTTAAACGGCTTGGAATAGGTGGGCAGCGTGAAATTCAACCCAATTTTTTGACCGATGGTAAAGGTCTCGGCAGTTTCGATAAACACCCCACCGACGCTAATATCCAGGATATAGCTTTTATAGTCTTTGTTTTTAATACGATATTTGGCGTTAATCAAGCACGGTTTACGGGTATTTTCCCGCATCGAAGATTCGTTGCCTTCCAGACTGACCGTTGTTTCGGGCATCTCCATTGTCGGCATAGCTTCCAATTGCTCGAGCAAAATGATCTGTTGATCCTCAGACATATCCACAATCAATTTACACAGCTGGGCGGCAACATCGTCGCCGATGAGCTGCTTTAACAGGATCAATTTTTTGTCCTTGGACATGTCATTGATCAGCTTGAACAAGCGGGCGGTAATCCCGTACTTGCCTAAATGCGGATCAGAATCCAGCATGCTGTGTCTCCTCAGAGCATATTAAAGGCATCAATCACCTAAAATCTTATTGGTTATCGGGTTGAGTGTCAATATTTAATTTAAATTTTAAGCGGTTATGTTGCTAGCGGTTGTAAAAAAACATACGATATACAAACTTTTTTCGACAATCACTTATGCCGCATTCCATAATTTGAAATATGATAGAAAACGATCGACATGAAAAGGCGGTCGTCAGTCGTCAGGCGGATTCAGCGGTGACGATTTCATATTCGGTTGAGATTTTGGCCACCCCCCTGACGGTGGCGGCCACTGAACAGTATTTTTCCTCGGAAAGACGAATCGCTTGCTCGACTGCTTTTGCGGTTAAATCTTTTCCGCCTAGCCGGTATTTGACATGAATTTTTCGATAGGTCCAGGGGGGATCGGGGTCCTGCTCACCCGTAGCGGTAACTTCGAGCAGTGTGAGCTTTTTACGCTTTTTCTCCAAAATTTCAACTACATCAACCGATGAACACGCCGCCAGGGCGACCAGCAACATCTGGGAGGGACTGACCCCGATCCCGTTTTTTTGGCCCGATAAGACGACCGAATGACCGGTTGAATCCACTCCCACAAAGTTTCTTTCATTTACCCAGCGAACGGATATGGTTGCCATTGACGTTTCTCCTGTATTTTGTATTTCGTGTTTTGCGTTTTGATTTACGAGGTTCGGGTTACGGGTTGCGTGTTGTGCGTGTTTGGTTGTTTGAGTTTTCGAGTACGAGGACGACGACGAGGACGAAATTGCATGGTCTTTATCGTCCTCGTCCTCGTGCTCGTCCTCGAAGCCATCAGACGGCAGTCGTAGGCTGCCCTACTTCTGACATCAAACCTATGAGCTATCAGCTATGAGCGATGAGTTATTTGTTCCTCTGACTTTTACGATGACCAAGGTGACGTCATCAGCCGGTGAAATTCCCTGTTGAAACCGATTTAATTCGATCAGAATGGCGTCCTGAATTTCAGCTGCGGTGGCGTGCGCATGTCGGCGTATGATCTCGGAAACGGCCTTCCGGCCGAACATCTGATCCTGTGGATTGCGTGCTTCCCAGATACCATCGGTGCTTAATAGAATAATTTGACCGTCGCCCAGTTCATCTCGCTGGCTTGTGACATACTGCCAGCGGCTATCAACGCCTAAAGCAATACCTTCACCGGTCAGCTCTTCAAAGCCATCGGTTACGGGATCATACAGTAATGCGGGTTCATGCCCGGCCCGCACCCAGCTGAGACGACCTTTGGGCATGTCGATTTGAAGATAAAACAGGGTAATGAACCGGCCGGTATCTTCCACGTCTCTTGTCAACTGGCGGTTGACGTCACCGACGATGTCGGCAATGCTGCCGGACAGGGCCGTGCGCTGCCGTAAAAAAGCGCGGGCCGATGCCATCAGAAGGGCTGATGGGATACCATGGTCGGATACGTCGCCAATCACCACGCCGAATTTTTGGGTGTTTTTTTCGGCGCTGTCGAAAAAGTCAAAATAATCGCCGCCGGTCTCGTCACAATAAATGCTTTTGCCGGCGATGTCCAAGCCGGGGAACCGGGGATCAACCGCGGGCAGCAGGTTTTGCTGCACTTCTTTGGCCAGGTCCAATGACTGGCGTAATCGATAGCGGTCTTTGAGGCCTTCGGTCATCTGATTGAAGTTTTCGCCCAGCGCACCCAGCTCATCGTTGCTGTTGACGATCACGGTTGCGGTCAGATCTCCTTTTTCGACCCGCTCCATGGCAGCTTCCATCTGACGAATGGGCTCGATAATGCCGGTTGAAAATGAGCGTGACAGGATGACGGCCACGGCCAGGGTGACGATTAATAAAAAGGCCGTTAAATAGAGCAAGCTCTGGATGACTTGGTTGGGATCCATCGCCAGCATCATACGGGCTTTGTTGTACGATAAGACGGCCATCAGGATCAGTGGTAAAATACTAGACAAAACAAAGATAACAAACATGCGGATACGCAGTTTGAAGCGAAATACCCCGGGGGTGCTGGCTAAGCCGCCTTCCGGGAAAAAGTATGGCCATATTTGGCGGCATTTGGCTTCGGTGATGAAAAAAATGATGGCAGCGGTGATGATACCGCCGATAATGCAGCCGATAAAAACCCTGAGTCCTTCAATCAGCTCAACCGCGAAGGGTTCAGCGCTGCCTGTATCCGCTACGATGCTATAGGTCGTCATGGTGATGGCGGCCAAAAACCAGTTAAAAAAACTCACCAGCGCCGAGACAAACGGCATATCAAGGATTTTGCACTGGGCCTTTTTTCTCAGATCGGCCTCAATTTGTTTGTTCTGGGCTGTTAATTGTAAAAAACGGTTTAGGTCTTTCGTCCAGAAATTGAAAAAGAAGAAAGCAATGGCGGCCAGAAACGGGAACATAATACCCACGACAACAAAGGTATTACTAACCCGCATGGCCGGAAACACCTGGTCGAAAAAAACAAAATAGGATGTGACGGTTACGGCTCCGATGAGGTTGGCACTGAGCTGCCACCATCCGACGCTGCGACCGCCGGTTCGAAACATGACGTGCAGGGTTTCCGGTGCCCCGCTGGTTTTTGCGTTCATGCCGTCACCTGTGAAAATTCGGGGGTGAAGATATCAGTGGGTTTCCGCGATATCCGTTTGACACACAGAATGCTTTTATCTATTATTTTCTGCCATAAAAGCGCAACAGAATTTTCAACTTCTGCCAAAAAAGGATTATCCGCCATGGGAAAATTAAACAAAACCGCGTTAAACGATCAGCATGTCCAACTGGGCGCCCACATGATTGAATTTGAGGGCTGGGAAATGCCGCTGCATTACCAAAGCGGTATTGTGCAGGAGCATCTGATTACCCGTAAAGCAGCCGGTCTTTTTGACATTTCACATATGGGCCGCTTCATTGTGCGGGGCGAAGATGCCGTCGCCTTCCTGCAGCACGTGCTCACCAACAATGCTGCCGCGTTGGAAGAAGAAGAAGGCCATTACACCATGATTCCCAATGAAAACGGCGGCGTAATCGATGATGCCTATCTGTACCGCTTTGTTGCCGATGAATTCATATTAGTGGTCAATGCCGCCAACCGCGAAAAGGATTTTGCCCATCTGGATAAAATCCGACCGTCTTTCGGCCAGGTCGAGCTCATCGATCGGACCGCAGAGATTTCCATGCTCAGCCTGCAGGGACCTACAGCCAAAGACATCATGCTGGATCTGATTTCAGGCGGTCGCTTGCCCGAACCGCTGCGCAACTGCCTGAGCACCGCCCAGATCAACGGCAGCCAGGTGCTGATTTCGCGCACCGGCTACACCGGCGAGCCGATTTGTTTTGAGCTTTTCATTGCGCGCCCGGATGTCGCCGGGATCTGGCAGGCGCTGCTGGCTAAAGGGGCGCAACCCATTGGCCTGGGCGCCAGAGACACCCTGCGGCTGGAGGCCATATTGCCGCTCTACGGTCATGAACTGGGGCTTGATCCCGCGGGCAAAGAAATACCGGCCTTTGCCAGCATGTTAGCCCGTTTTAGCGTCAGCTTATCACCGCTAAAAGGTGACTTTATCGGCCGGGCGGCGCTGACCAAACAATATGAAGCTTTCAAACGCATCGTTGATCGAGACTATTCATTGATAGCCGACTTACCGCGCATTATTCAGCCCATCGCGCTGATCGACAAGGGCGTTGCCCGGGCCGAAGCCAAAGTGTTTCGCGGCGAGCGCCATGTGGGCTATGTGACCAGCGGGACGATGGTGCCACTGTGGCAAAGCCAGGGAGTGGGGCTGTCCACCCGGCAAAGTGAAGACAAGGGTCGGCGCGCCATCGGTTTAGCGCTGCTGGACAGCGATCTGGTGGAAGGCGATGAAGTTGAGATCGACATCCGGGGCAAACGCACCCGTGCGGTCATCGTGCCGTATCATTTACGGGCCGAAGCGCCGCCCCATTGCTGGCCGATCTACTACGATCAGCTGCGTAAAGACCGCGAAGCGGTTTGCGCGGCCGAAGAAATGACGCAAAATGCCAAAACGCTGATCGGCAAAGCCTTCGATAACCACACCTGGCGTCAGCAGCAATGTGTTAATTTGATTCCTTCCGAACAGACCGCTTCTCCTCTGGTGCAATTGCTATCTATCACAGACCCGGCCGGCCGGTATGGCGAGCACAAACAGGTCAAGGCCTTTAAAGAGGCCAATGTGTTTTACTACCAGGGCACCGATTTTATTGCCGAGGTTGAATATTTGCTGACCTGTGAGTTTCAGCGCTTTTTAGGGTGCAGCGAAGTGGAAACCCGGGTCATATCGGGACAGATGGCCAACATGGCGGTCTTCAGCGCTATGGTAGACTATGTCAACCGCGCCGATCGTAAAAGTGAGCAGCGCCGCATTCGTAAAGTGATGAACAATCATATTATCAAGGGCGGCCATCTCAGCGCCCAGCCCATGGGGGCCCTGCGGGATTTTGTGATGCGCGATCCCAAATGGGAAAAGCCGGCGGTGGTCAACTTTCCGGTTCTGGAGGAGAACCCTTTTAAGATCGATGTTGAAGCCGCCCGGGAATTAATTGCCGAACACCGCCCGGAGCTGATGATCTTAGGCAAAAGCATGATCATCCATAAGGAGCCGGTCCGAGAAATGCGCGCCATTATCGATGAGCTCGATCTGGAGTGCATGTTGATGTATGACATGGCACATGTATTGGGACTGGTCGGCCCCTATTTCCAAAAACCCTTTGAGGAAGGAGCGGATATCGTCACCGGCTCGACCCATAAGACCTTCTATGGCACTCAGCGCGGCATTGCCGCCGTAAATTATACCGAAGACGATGCCCAATACGCGTTCTGGGAAGCGATTCAACGGCGGGCCTTTCCGGGCAGCACCAGCAACCATCACCTGGGCACCTTGCTGGGCCTGCTGCTGGCGGCTTACGAGATGAATGCATTTAAAGAAGAATATCAGCAAAATGTGGTGGCCAACGCCAAAGCATTTGCTGTGGCCTTAAAAGAAAGCGGCTTGGATATCGCCGGTGATCCTTCGATTTCCTATACTGAAACCCATCAGGTCATTATTAACGTGGGTTATACCCGTGGGCCTGAAATCGCCCGGCGGCTGGAAGAAAACCATATCATTCTCAACTACCAGGCCGCTCCGGATGAGGAAAGCTTTTCAGCTTCCGGATCGCTGCGCACGGGTGTGCAGGAAATGACGCGTTTTGGCATGACGGCCGCTGATTTTGCCGAGCTGGCCCAGTTGATGGCAGACGTTATTTTGCACAACAAGGATGTTAAAAACGAGGTAATGGATTTTCGCAGGCGATTTGTGGAAATGCAGTATTGCTTTAAGGGAGACGAGTTTGATCAATTAGAACAAAAGCTGCACACATTGTTTTAGGATGCGATCACTGCATCAATTGATAGGACTTGAATCGGTCATGTCATTTTCTTCCAGACGCTACGAATAACAAGTAGCCGGTGGCCTGACATTTGGGACCAAAACGACGCCATAATTAAATCCAATAGTTTGGGTGCAGATCGTCCCAAATATCAGACC
>JASFEV010000262.1:0-6316 GCA_050124655.1 Desulfobacterales bacterium | reverse complement strand
CAGATATACCAGCTGCCGAAAAAAACATTTTAAAAATTCGAAATTTGGCCCAACAGATGGATATTTAAAAACGACTTGTTCAACAGCTTCCCAACATATTTAAAATTTTGATAGCCCATAAATAGTTGTGATACTCATTTTATATCACAATTGATGAGAGAATAAAGACAATGTCTAAACCACTCAATATTTGTGATTTGTCATTTACTGGCATTAAGGCAACGATGTGGGGTATACTAATTTCAGCATCAATAAAAGGGGGTGTTTCAGTTTGGCAGTGGATGATCCAGCACGCTGCGAATGGTGGTGGCCAGATCATTTTTGATGACCGGTTTCATAATGAATTTTTGAATACCCATTTCCAACGCCTTTTCTTCAGTAATGTCTTCGTTAAAACCGGTGCACAAAATCACCGGAATATCCGGTTTAATATCCAACAATTTTTTTGCCAGTTCATCGCCGGACATGCGCGGCATTGTCATGTCTGTGATCACCAGGTCATAATTTTCGGGATGTTTCGAAAATTCTTTCAGCGCTTCTCCACTATCCGTTCGGGAGGTGACCTGATAGCCTAAATTTTCAAGCATCTGTCGCTCCATAGAGACAATTTGCTCTTCATCATCGATTAAAAGGATGCGTTCGGTGCCTTTTTCGGTACCATTGACGGGTTCAAATTCTTCTTTAACATCCCCATCCTCGATGACCGGTAGATAAACCGTGAAGACCGTCCCTTTTCCCGGCGTACTGGCAGCGGTAATATCACCACGGTGGTTTTTAATGATTCCATGAATGACCGATAATCCCAGCCCGGTTCCTTTACCTTGTTCTTTGGTGGTATAATACGGTTCAAAGATGCGTTCGAGAACCGAAGCGTCCATTCCGCAGCCTTCATCTTTTACAAGCAGCTGTACATGTTTGCCGGGTTGCATCCCGATTTTTTGCGTGGTTTGTTGATAGCCGATATACTTTTCTTTGAGAATGACTTCCAGCTTGCCGCCCCCATCCTGCATTGCCTGATAGGCGTTCGTGCAAAGATTGATGATAATTTGATGAATTTGGGTGGCATCCCCCATGACGGGGGAGCAGTTCTCATCGATGTCATGCACAATTTCGATAGACGCCGGAATCGATGCGCGCAGTAGTTTAAGAGCTTCTTTTATGACCTGCTGAATTTCAACGGGTTTGCGTTCCTGGCCGCTTTGGCGGCTGAACGTTAGAATCTGCTTGACGAGTTCTTTGGCGCGGTTGGCAGCTTTAAGTATTTCTTCAAGATTGTTATGTGCGACACTATCTTCCGGCACTTCATCCATGGTCAATTCTGTATAGCCGACAATCGGAAATAAAATATTATTAAAATCATGGGCAATACCACCCGCCAGGGTACCGATGGCCTGAATTTTGAGAACCTGCTGCAACTGACGTTCGTATTTGGCCAGGGTTTGGGTCCGCTCTTCGACCATATTTTCAAGGACTTCATTCTGATTGCGCAGCAACGAATAAAACTCAAGACTCTCAAGGGCATTGGCGGTATTCAGTAAAATAATGGATAACAGGGTTAAAGAAGTGTCCGGAATTTTACTCTTTTTTTCAGGCAACAACCCAATATACATACCCCGGATACGCGAATAGGTGGCAATAACATGTAAGACAAATTTTCGACTGTGATCGCTGGAGGATATCACAACACCCCGTTTTTCTCGCATGGCCCAGGCAAAATAGCCCTGGTCGATCATGTGGTCGACTTCTGTTTTGACAAAGTCTTTCAGGTGGTTCTGATTGCATACTGCTAAATTGAAATTTGAACTTTCCTGGTCTACTATATACAGCGCGTTGGCTTCGAAAGGAATCAGGAGGCTGATGCGTTTGTCGGCTTCCTGCAATATATGTTCGGGACCATAGCCTTTGTTAATATTTTTTTGAAAATCACCCAGTGACAATGCCATTTCAAGGGCATTCTGAATAAATCTTCGATTTTCTTCGAGATAATCAATTCGGGCCAGGAGCTTTTCAGCGTCCATTTGTATGGTGTGTTCCTGATTCATTTAAGCATTACATGTCCAACATTGATTCTAAGGCAAAATATTGATGGGTTGCCTGCTTGGTGATAACATCGAAACAGCTCGGCGATAATTCCAGGCTTTCCCACGCGGCAACATCCAACGGCGGCACGAAACGCTCACCGCTGGTCCCAATTCCCAATCCGTTGGTGATAATGTCCGCTAGATGAACGAGGGCGGCTGTTTGCGGTTGCTGGGCTTCTTTGGGGCGATGATGGAAAAATACATTGTTTTCCAGAACAATAGGCAGCTTCCATTGCTGTAAGAGGTGCTTGACCAGGTGGGTATGATTACAACCCAGATATTCCGTTTCCTGCTCATACAGCAGCATTTCTGAAGATCGCGCGCGGCTGAGTATATTACGCGATTCATTGGGGAAATAGCTGTAGAGAATCAGGCGCCCCAGGTCGTGCAGCAGCCCGGAAACAAACAATTGCTCTGTCTGAGGTATGCTTTTGTGGGCGGCCAAAATTCGTGAAATGATGCCGCATGCAAGACTATGCCTCAGAAAAGAATACATGCTCAGTATTTCCTTTGGAATTTTGTTAAACAAAGAGAGCAGGCTGATGCCAAGCGCCAGTCCAGAAATCTCACGCGTGCCGATCAATGTTACCGCCAGGGATATTTTATCGATCTTGGATGGGAAACCGTAAAAGGGTGAATTGACAATTTTCAGCAACAGGGCAGTTAAGCTGGGGCTGCGCTGAACAACCTGCGCAATATCCTCGGCCGATGATAATGGATTGGCAATAACCTCGTTTAATTCGAAAACAATGGATGGTATTTCCGGCAGCGTAAGTTTTTTGTTTTTCAGTTTTTGCAGAAAATTACGTCCGTTTCCATTTTGTGGGATGTCAATTTCCGACAGATCGATCTCTTTTTCATTTTCAGAAAGATGGTGCTTGCTTCGAAAATCCACAGAAATTCGGAAAATTTCTTTGATTGCCGGATGCTCCAAATCAACGAAGCGAAACACATTTTTGGTATTTTCCTTAATTTTTTCAACTCGTTCTGGACTTGCAACACTCGCTGCAGGGTTTTTATTGCCGTTGTTTCCCTGGATGTTAACTTCGGTAACGCCCCATATCTTGAAAATACGGATATGAGACAATTGGATTTTTTTATCCTTTTTTAAAAGGAGTCGTCCATTAATATCCCTGACTTCCTCCTCCAGAATCATGCCTGGTTTTAAATTGTTAATGTGCGTAAGGCCCATTTGAGGTGGCTCCAGCTTTCAGCATACGATCTATCAAATTTATAACATATTGAAAATATGTTTAATTTATTATATCGTGGTCTTCTACCGATACCGGGATGGTCCCAGTGGTTCTATTAATGATTATCGTCTTACCGGAGCATAAACTTAAGGAAAAATAAGAAAATTCGGAACGTTCGGGAATCCTTGAGCAGCCTATGGAATGTTTGCCAGAATCAATGAAAATGCAGGAAACTTTTCAATTTGTTTTGGATGCAAGGCGTTGTACAAATTTTGAAAGGGCCGTCAGGTAGTTCGGCAGGCCTTGCATGAAGATATTGTTGTGATTCGCATTGGGGATGTTGAGCAGGGTTTTATCGGCTGCTGGGCAGCGCTCAAACAGTAAAACACCTTCAGCAAAGGGGATGATATGGTCCTGTTCGGCATGAATAATCAGCGTGGGCTTATGAAAATTAGCAATTTTGTCTGCGTTTTGGAATCCCATGGGCTCCTCAAAACCGATGTCAATGGTATTGATCCCTAAAATCTGTAACAGCGGAGCAGAATTGGCAAAGCCGCTTTCGACGATTAGTCCCTCAATTTGGTTGGGGTAATGGGATGACAGCTCAAGAACGGATGCACTGCCGAGGGATCGGCCCATCAGAACCATAGAGCCGGTATATCCGTTGTTTGTGAGCCAGTGGGTGACAAAGTCGAATATCATATGACAGTCACGCATCATGGCTGTGACGGTGGGGTGGCCGGTGGAACAACCGTAACCGCGATAATCTACAGCCAGAAAGTTGACGCCCATTTGATTGATGATGTGGCCGAAATCATCATAATCCGCCACAATTTCACCATTGCCATGGAAAAATAGGATGTTGGCGCCGGATTTTTCAGTTAAATGAAAGCGGGCACCGACGTGAATGTCAGCTTCAACCGGTATCATTATCCGGGAGTCGTTTTTCGCCGACAAGGGGTACCCGAATTCGAGGCGCGGATGAAACAAAACGTTTGATATGGCCGGTTGGTCCAACAGAGCATAATCTATTTTGGAAATATCAATCATCAGATAAACTTTAATTTAAGTATTAGAATACGCCTCGGTAGTATGCCATCTGCCTTGCAACCGGACCAAGTGCCTCTAAAACAGATCGTCTTTCTTTTTCCGTCAATGGCGCTGAGGCGCGGCCGATGTGAGCCAGGGTCTTGACTTCACCAGGGGTCGCACATCCCACAATGGCGACATCAATATCGCATGTAAGCGCATATCGAATCAGCATAGCGGCCGTGATCTGCGCATGGGGTAACAGAAAGTGGGAAGCGCCCAGAACTTTCATTCCAATAACGGCAATTCCCTTTTTTCTGGCTGCCGGCAAGGTTTCGGTTAAAAATCCGCCTAAAATTTCCTCAACCGGATTGACCGGTAGCATAACAGCATCAACCGGCCATTTTTGGACGGCCTGTGTGAGGATACGGGGATCGTGATGGCCGGTGACTCCGATCGCCCGGACCTTGCCGGCGGCTTTAGCTTCAACAAAGGCCTCCAGGGCGCCGCCGGGCGCTGAAATTGCCGCCAGATCGGCCGCTGTGCGGACATCATGAATTTGCCATAAATCCAAATAGTCGGTTTGCAGCCGCTCAAGGGATTGTCTCAGATCAGCTGCTGCGCTGGCTTTGCTACGGCTGGCAGATTTGCTGGCTTGAAATATACCGGCCCGCAGCTCGGGATTCTTTCCCCAGATGCTGCCGTAATAGCATTCGCTGTCGGCATAAACGCGAGCTGAATCAAAATACGTTATTCCCTGACCGATGGCTGCTTGTATAACGGCCTGCGCTTCCGATCTACGCCTGTGCGTGCGCAGGACGCCTTCGCCGCCTAAACCCGTTCGGGTCACTATTTGCTGGGTATTACCAAAATGTCGTTTTTCAATCTGCGTTGGGGTCATGGGGAAAGACCTTTTAAGAGAAATCCAACGGGCGCTCAAGCATGCGGGCCGCCACTTCTTTGAGGAGTTTAAATGCCACCATTGCGGTCATTTCTGATGGATCTCTTGCAGGATTAAATTCGACGATATCGGCACCGGCGATGGGGGCCTTCAACTGCTGAATCAATTCTATCACCTGGCGGGTCGTCAATCCGCCGGGTTCACGATGAGCGACACCGGGGGCAAATGCCGGATCAAGCACGTCCAGATCAATTGAGAGGTACAGGGGACCTACCAACTCAATGCGGGCTGCATTTTCCAGTTGCGGCACCGTGATGATTTCCACACCAAACCTTTCGGCCTGCTGTTCCTGATGCGGATTCAGCGTACGAATACCGATCTGGACCAAATGCGATGCCAGCTTTTCTTCCATGATACGGGCAAACGGGCAGGCGTGTGAGAGGCGGTTGCCGTCATAACTATCGTACAGGTCCGGGTGTGCATCCAGGTGAACGATTTCAAGTTGCCCCCATTTTTTCTGATAGGATTTTATAATCGGATAGGTCATCGCATGATCTCCCCCCAGAGAAATGAGGCGAATATCACGCTGCAAAAGCTCACTGGTGGTGGTTTCAATGGTTTCAATAGCATCTGATTCGTTGTTGATGGACATATCGCCAAGGTCTATGAAATCGGCCCGGCTGGCCAGATCAATACCCGACTCTGAGCACATATTGCTGACACCGGATTTGATGACATCACGGATGTGAACGGGTGCCTGAGCGGAACCGCGCATAAAAGAGGAATTGGCATCAAAAGGGATACCCACGACCGCGACAGTTCCCGGCCTTATTGTTTCAGCATTTGTTATCATTCAATTTCAGGCGGACGCCGTTTGGCACCAGTGGATTACCGTTGCAGGGAACGCACCGGCAGCACCCGGCAGCCTTTGTTATCGTGCAGACCGACGGTAAACGCACTTCCCAGGTTAAAGTCGAATGCCAATGGTAACCCCAAGGCCATATCCGACGTCCAGATCAGAATACAGCTCAGCCGGATCTGAGGAACGATTTTGACCGGCAGACCGCAAAGCGTTTGGTATCCATTATAATTTGGATCCTCTACAAAAAGGC
>JASFEV010000261.1:0-6334 GCA_050124655.1 Desulfobacterales bacterium | reverse complement strand
CGGGACACTCACCTACGCTAAAAGCGAGTCTTTGATTCGTCGATCTCTGGTGACCTTCCAATTTATCATCTCCATCGCTGTGGCCGTGTTCGCTGTGTTTATGCATGTCCAGATAGATTTCATGCGTAACCGAAACATGGGGTTTAAAAAAGAAAATGTGGTCTCAATCAAGCTTCACGATGATGCGAATTTTGATAAGCTCCCCGGTGTATTGGAAGAATTGCGCCGGCATCCGGATATCATTTCGATAACAACCGCCCATACCCGACCCGGAAGAGCATGGACTGGCCTGATTAGTGTCGAAGGCAAAAATGGCATGGAAGAACACAACTTTTACCGGTTTCTGGTTAATTACGATTTCCTCGAAACATTGGGTATAGAGCTGCTAAAAGGCAGAGACTTTGATGCAAATCGCCCTTCCGACAAAGACAACGCAGTTATCGTGAATGAAAAATTCGTTGAATCCATGGGCTGGGAGAATCCCATAGGCAAACGGCTCACCAGAGGACTACCGGACGAACCCGGTTTTAGCGGTGAAATTATCGGGGTGGTCAAAAATTTTAATTTTTATTCCCTTCATCATAAAATCGAACCTTTATGGTTAAGCCTGCAGCATAAAGTCGGTGGTACGGTGATCGTGCGAATAAAATCGGATCGGATTGGGCAAACCATAGACATTTTGAAAGAAAGTTGGAAGCAGATCCACCCCGGCTACCCTTTTGTGTATTCCTTCCTCGATAGGGAATTTGACCGCTTCTATGATGTCGATCGAAAGCAAAATCAGCTCATCAATATTTTTTCATTCATGTGCGTCGTCATTTCATGCCTGGGTTTGCTGGGTCTCACCTCATTTAATACCTCCCGCAGAATCAAAGAAGTTGCCATTCGAAAAATCTATGGGGCCTCGGCTACCAGAATCATTTTAATGCTATTCAAAGAGATATTGTACCTGATGCTTCTGGCTTCCATTCTGGCAATCCCACTAGCATTGGTGCTTATCCGCATGTGGGTTCAGAATTTTGCTTACCGGTCAGATATCAATGTCTTGATATTTATTGCGGCAGCTTTGGTAGCATTAGCCATCGCTTTTTTGACCACCGGCTATCACTGTTATCGCGTGGCAAGGTCAAATCCGGTGGACACACTTAGATATGAATAACGGTTGGTCCGCTACCCGTTAGGCGTTTAGCCCGTTTATCTTAAAGCGAACGAATAGAACTAATTTAACCAAACAGAATAAAAACATTTATGTTTTTCAACTACTTCAAAATCGCTTTTCGACATATTCGGCGACAGAAACTCTACACGATTATTAACGTCACCGGTCTTGCTATTGGAATGGCGTGCAGCCTTTTGATTCTTCTTTTCGCGTATGACGAATTGACTGTCGATAATTTCCACGAAAATGTGGACCGGATTTACCGTGTCAATTCAATTCTGGTGGAAAGTGATAGCGAATTGCCGACGGCCCTGACCCCCATACCCCTCGCGAAAGATCTGGCAAATGAACCTGAAATATCCCACGCAGCGTGTATGGCGCTCGGCGGACGTATTTCAATCAGATATCGGGATCAATGGACCACTGCGGAACCGATGATCTACACCTCCCCCTCATTTTTCAATATCTTCTCGTTTACATTTTTACAGGGCAACGGTTCCAAGGCGCTAATGGATCCGAACTCAATGGTACTTACCGATACTCTGGCAAAGCAGATTTTCAAACAGGAAGACCCGATTGGAAAGGCACTCCATGTCAGAAGCATCGGCAATCTAATCGTAACGGGGATCATAAAGGAACAGAGGAACACTCACATCCGCCTGGGGGTTATATTACCATTCAATCTTTACCGGGAAGATCCCAGATATAAGCCGTGGGAGAGATATAACTATACCACTTATATCCAGCTGCAAAAGAACGCTGAACTGGAAACACTCAATAAAAAGCTCACTGAATATCCGAAAAAAAATTACGGCCTCGGTGCTAGAGGGCAGTATGTACTGCAGCCGGTAACGGACATTTGGCTGAACCCAGATCTGGCTTACGATTTCCTGACAGCCCCCTATAGTATCCATGTAATTTATAACGTCGTGGGCTTAGCAGCTTTTATTCTGATCACTGCCTGTATGAATTATACGAACCTGGCAACCGCTCAGTCTGAAGGCCGCATAGAGGAAGTCGGTCTGCGGAAAGTGATGGGCGCCGGCCGAATGCAGATCGTTCTGCAATTTTTAGGTGAAGCAATCCTTTTGTGTTGCGTGGCACTGATCTTGTCGATCATCCTGGCCGAAATTTTCCTGCCGGGCTTTAATGATCTGGTTGAAATTAAGGACATCACTCTGTTCGAATCAAAGAACATCAGCATTATTATGGTATTTCTTCTGGTGGCAGCCTTAACGGGGATTATTTCAGGAAGCTACCCGGCGCTTTTTGTTTCAGGCTTTCAACCCGCTGTTATCATCAGACGGCAGATGGTCAGCGGCAAGAAAGGAACCTTCCTTCGCAAATTTTTGTTAATCATGCAATTTGCAATTGCGATTTTTCTAGTCATCACGACCTTAACTTTTAATGGACAATTGAAATATATGCTGACAAAAGACTTAGGCTATAAGCCTGAAAACCTGCTCTATGTACCGATGTCGGAAAAGGTCAGGCAGGCATACGATTCGATTAAAGAAAGCCTTTTGCAGCATACAGGAATATCGCATGTGACGTCCTCTTTGAATCTTCCGACCTGGCGAGGTCCTTCATCCCAGCTGGGAAAATGGGATGGCAACACAGCCGGCAAGACAATTCGGATGTATCATGGTTCGGTGGATCATGATTTCATTAATACGTTTCAGATGCAGATTATCCGGGGCACTGATTTTTCAAAAAAAGCAGCACCGGATACATATTCGGGTTTAATTGTGAATGAAGAAGCCGTCAGGCAGATGGAGCTCAAAGAGCCGATTGGAAAGCGATTGACCATGTGGAACCATGACGGTCCTATTATTGGGGTTGTCAAAAACTTTCACTTCAACAATGTAAAAAATAAAGTGGAACCCCTTGTCCTTAAAGTGGCACCTGAAGAAGTAAGAGTATGTATCATCAGGATATTGCCTGAAAGTGTTCCGGATTCCCTGTCTTTCATCGAAGACAATTTTCGCCGTGTGGATGCTGCTTTTGCCATAAAACCCGAATTTCTGAGTGACTCGCTGAACCGGATGTACACCCTGGAGCAAAAGATGGCCCAACTGTTTGGATATACCACCGTTTTAGCCATATTGATTTCCTGCCTGGGGCTATTTGGTCTGTCCGCTTACACGATTGAAAAACGAACCAAGGAGTTGGCCATCCGCAAAGCCTGCGGTGCGTCAATAACTAGACTTGTAAAAATGTTATCCGTGGAATTCTTAAAGCTGGTGTTCATTGCCAACCTGATCGCCTGGCCACTTGCTTATCTTTCAGTGAATAACTGGCTGCAGGACTATGCCTATCATATGTCGCTTAAGGCAACCCCGTTTTTAATAGCGACTGCACTGGCTTTTATTGTTGCCCTGCTGACGATCGGCTTTCAGGCGATAAAAGCGGCACGCAAAAATCCGGTGGATGCATTACGCTATGAATAAGACAGGTGGTTAGTATATTGAAAGCATTATAAACATTCAACATTTACCTTGAGCCTAATGCCTTAAGCCTAAAGCCTTATTCTATGTTTACCAACTACTTCAAGACCGCTTTACGCAACATCCGGCGACACAAGGTTTACGCCATTGTCAACATTATCGGTCTGTCGATTGGAATGGCATGCATGATTCTGATATTGCGTTGGGTTCAATATGAATTGAGCTTTGATCGTTACCATGAGAACGCCGATCGAATTTATAGACTCGTGACAGATATGGATCTGGGAAAGATGAGAGGTCGGTATGCTGTCAGTAACTATATCGCCGGTAAAACGCTGGCAAGAGATTATCCTGAAGTTGAAAAATCTGTCCGGTTTCAAAAAGTTCCTTTTAAGTTACTGTTCCAGTATGATGATATACAGTTTTATGAAGATAATATTTGTTTAGCGGATAGTACCGTGTTTGATATTTTTACGTTTCCTTTAATTCAAGGAGACCCCCATAACGCCCTCAATAGCGCTTTTTCTATTGTTATCACCGAAGATCTGGCTCAAAAATATTTCGGGGATAATGACCCCATTGGAAGAATTATCAGAGCAAACAATGATGTGGACCTTACTGTCACAGGGATTATGCAAAATGTCCCTCGCAATTCCCATTTCTTATTTGATGCGCTAGTTTCCTTTGAAATCCTGCGGCATATCCATGAAAACTATCAGAAAGAAATTGAGGAAGATTGGATGGATCATGACAATTATACGTATCTGCTTCTTCGAAAGGCTTATGATTATAGAGATCTCGAAAAAAAATTCCCGGCGTTCATCGAAAAACACATGGGCACGACACTTGAAGCCATTGGCGGAAAAGTTGAATATTTCCTCCAACCACTGACTCAAATTCATTTAAAATCAAAACTGGAATTTGACACCAATAACACCGACATAGTTTATGTTTTGGCGTTTAGCATGATCGCCATTTTTGTGCTCTGTATCGCCTGCATCAATTTTATGAATCTGTCAACAGGGCGTTCAGTGAGCAGGGCGAAGGAGGTGGGGGTAAGAAAGGCACAGGGTGCTCAACGCAGCAATTTGATCCATCAATTTCTCTGTGAAGCTTTTCTGTGGAGTTGTCTCTCTTTTGCCGGCTCGCTGGGTTTAGTGGAAATCACCTTGCCGTTTTTTCATTGGCTAAGCGGAATAGATTTAAGTTCCATTTCTATTTTTAGGCCCTGGTTTATTCTGGGGTGCCTGGGATTGATATTATTTGTTGCTTTTGTGGCAGGCATCTATCCTGCTGTTTATCTTTCCGGCTTTCAGACCATACAGGTCCAAACCGGTCGCTTAAAGACCGGTCCTGCCGGTTCCCCTTTCCGAAACACACTGGTCGTCGGCCAATTCACCATTTCTATCGGCTTGATCATCGTCTCTGCCATTATTTTTGCACAGATACATTATATGAAACATGAAAGGCTCGGTTTTAATAAAAATCGGATTGTCGTCCTCCGGATGATCGGTGATTCTTTTGAAAAATCAATTCAGACGATTAAGACAGAATTGTCATCTTGTTCCGGTGTTATTGATGTGACCGCTTCGTCTCATGTCCCGGGGGGATTTTCCGGCTGGCATGCTTTTGTTCCCCAAGGATATCGCCTTGACCAGACCCAGGTTATGGCCAGCATAAGCATAGACCCAGATTTTATTCCAATGATGGGCATTCAAATTGTGGATGGAAGGAATTTTTCAGATGATATCATCGAAGACCAAGCTGAGTCTATCCTCATAAACGAAGAAGCTGCAAAGCGATTTGGATGGAAAGACCCGGTTGGCAAAACCATACGGAACTTACTAAACGAAACAAACAAAACGGTAATCGGCGTTGTGTCAAATTTTCATTTAAGATCGTTACATCACCACCTAATGCCACTCTACATTGACTATAATCCATCGAATCTCGGTTATGTGTCGATTAAGATAAAGCCGGATGAACTATCAAAAACACTACATTTCTTAAGACAAAAATGGGTAGAAATTACGCCAGCCCAAACTTTAGACTATTTTTTTCTTGCTGAAGCCTTCGATCAACAATACCGCGATGATGAAAAGCTGGGTATCATATTGTCCAATTTTTCGACTCTGGCGATATTGATCGCCTGTCTGGGCTTATTCGGGCTGGCGTCTTTCACTGTTGAAAAACGCACCAAGGAAATCGGCATTCGCAAAGCACTGGGGGCATCCGTATTTAGTATTATTGTGCTCCTGCTAAAAGAATTCACAAAATTAATTCTGCTCGCCAACGTCATTGCATGGCCGATTGCCTTTTTTACCATGAATCGATGGCTGCAGAACTATGCCTATCGAATTGAGATCGGCTTAAGCGCCTTTGTTCTGGCAGGATTAATCGTACTGGTAATTGCCCTCCTGACTGCTGGTTATCAAGCCATTAAGGCCGCACGCGCAAATCCGGTGGATGCACTTAGATATGAGTAAGCAAAGTATCCAATCCGCAAAAATGCAAGACGGCCTACAAGGATTTAAGAGGATTTAAACAATGCCTGAAATTTAAAACCCCGAAAAGTCTATGGTTTAGGATGGAAGTGGTATTTAAATGCAGAATTTATTAAAGGAGAAGCATATGGAAAAACATGTCACCGTTTTAGGAATTCTATACATTGCTTTTAGCGCCCTGGGGCTTTTGTTGGCGATTATTATCTTTACGGCGGTGGTCGGCG
>JASFEV010000260.1:0-6404 GCA_050124655.1 Desulfobacterales bacterium | reverse complement strand
CGAACCATTTATTGTCGAATCGGGGAAATTATAGTCCCCATAAAATTCGCCGGAGAAAGTAACGCCATCAGAATCAAATTGAGTGGTTATTTTTTCGTTATTTTTGATGCTATTGAAATCAATAACAGTAGCGTTGCCTGAAAAAGCATCAATTCCGATGGGAATAGCATAAGCATTTGAAAGACCAAAGAATAACAAAACCAGACATAAAAGGATTTTCTTCATTCTGCCCCCCTAACGTGTCGGTTAAAATCGAATTAGAAACTCCTTTCCAGCATTAATCAATAGAGGTGAAACTAGATTCTATTAAGCGAGAAGCGCAAGTTCAATTTTGAGAGGGGTCACTCAACGGCGAATATGGTCAAAGGAGCGAGAGAAAGAACCTGATATCTGAACTGCGGGATTGCGCTTCAACATGCATGCTATTAGTGTTTAGTATTTAAAAGGATTGTGAATGTCAAGGATAATTTAATTATCTTATTCACAATCTGATAACACGTTTTCGTTTGTTGGGAATATGGACATCCGACCAATATTCAGCGCTAAATCATTGCACCGCAATTCCTGTCAGCGATTATATTGCCAGGCTTCTTCTTCGCGTATGTCGCGCACAAAGACCAGGGCGGCGAGTGATCTTCCGTAAGGTATGACGCTGACATTGAGCTCGACATCAATCGTGGAGCCGTCTGAATGAATAATCTGAGATTTATAGATGCGGGGTAAATTTAGGCCTGCGATCCTTTCGGAATATCGCTTGGTATTTTTGACAAATTCCTCTTCTGAAATGAATTTCTTGAGGTGCGCGCCGATCAGTTCTTTTTGGGAGATACCGATCATTTTACAAAATGCGGGATTGGCAAATTTGACGCTAAAGTCGTGGATAATGACAATTCCGTCGCGTGCGTGTTTAACAAGTGATCGGTAGGTATCTTCAATATCTCTGCGTTGCTGAATTTCCTCATCCAGCTGGCTCACACGATTTTTGATTCGATTTTCAAAATTCTCCCGAATACGCTTCAGCTCCAGATGGGTTTGGATCCTTGCTTTAACCACGGAGGGCTTGAAAGGTTTGGTGATATAATCGGCAGCGCCGGATTCAAATCCCTTTGCTTCGGTGTCTTCCTCAGTCGGTTCTGATAATAGTAGAATCGGGCTGTTCTGCGCGAGGTTGCCTGCTTTTAACTGTCGACAAACCGCGTACATGTCGACCGACGGCATCATAATGTTTAACAGAATCAACGCAGGCTTTTCTGGAGATGAGGCCAGCTTGATGGTTTCCTGTGCGTCAGTGGCAACTTTAATGTCGAAATCAGGCGACAGAATGGCCTTTAAAACGTCAACATTTTCCGGATTAGCGTCTGCAATTAACAGTATTTGTTTTGATTGCAAGCGATCCATAGTGTGCTGCGGGCGTTGGTTTACCGTTCAGCGGGATTGTAAACAAGTAGATGATCCTTCGACGCTTTAACTCGCCTTCAAGTTCTGCCCTCTGTCTTCTTATTTCTGACTTCTGAAATTAAGGGAATATCTTTGATGCCTTCTCTATGTCCTCCGGGCAAAAAACAAACAGGCATTTCTCGTCCGGTGAGGAAACCGATCCATAGACATAGTTGATATTGATGCCCTCTTCGCCGAATTTTGACGAGATACTTGCCAGCTCTCCCGGTCGGTTCTCAAGCTCAAGGGCAATCACAGGCATCACATCAAAAATAAAATCATTTTGGGACAGCAGCTCAACGGCCTTGTCCGTATCGCCTGCCAGCAGGCGGATCAGGGCAAATTCGACCGAGTCTTTGCGCATCGAATTATAGCTGGCGGCTGAAGCAATACGCTTGAGCGATTTTCCTCTGGCTTTAAACAGTTCCTGAACATAGGCCGATGCGTCTTGGATCGTGATGGCATCGATATTAATGCCGGCTTCCCCGAACATGGCTGCCAGCCGGCCGAGCTCGCCCGGCACATTTCTCAAAAAAAGGGATATTTCCTGTCTGACCATTATGCTCTCCTTGTAAAACCGCCGCGCGATTTTGGATTCTAATTTAAAAAAGCATTAATTGTAATCTGGTTGAGCCCGTTTCCCGTTAGCCCGTTGGCCCGTAAGGAAAGTAGAATTAGTCAGTTACCGATAAGCGGGCTAAACCGGCTCAACTGGCCAACCTATAGGCGTGATTTCCTTTTGTGATATAATTTTACTTAAGAATTTCAGTGAACCTAAGCAGGCGTATTTCTGCCAAAAATGAACATATAGGAGAATTAAGGGTGGAAGTCAACACTTCAACCTGATTAAATTGTGAAGCCCTTCAAGAATTGATGGAACCGACCGAAGCCACAAAATCAGGCAAGTAAAATTTGGGCCCTTGGAAAAATATTCAATTTTGGTCAAGGTCAAGGAAGGCGAAGACTTTAACCGGAGGCATACCTTGAGTATGTCGAGGATTGAAATCTGAGTCTGACGCAGAGATTGGCCAAAAGGGGATGTTTTTCCAAGGGGCCACGCTACTCCTGCGGGCCGCCATATAGCTCTTTGATTTTGGCCCGATCTGGAGAGCCGTCCTCTAAAAAGGGAAATTCGTCTACAAAGTCAACATAGCGCGGTTTTTTATAACTGGCAATGTGCTGGCTGACAAAGGCGATGAGTTCCCGATGATCCAGTTCTTGTCCTTCTTTCAAAATACAAACCGCTTTGATGCCCTCTTTCCATGTCGGATCGGGGACGCCAAAAACGACGGTTTGTTCAATGGCAGGGTGCTCTAAAATCGCGCGTTCAACCTCTGCCGGATAAACGTTTTCGCCGCCCGGCTTGATGAGCTCTTTTTCAGCCTTGCGACCTTCGTACCACAGAAAACCGTCTTCATCAAAACGGCCCAGGTCGCCGGTATGATGCCAGCCGCCCCGGAAGGTGTACTCGGTATCTTCCGGCAAATTCCAGTAACCTTTAAAGACCATCGGTCCTTTGACGGCAATTTCTCCGATCTCACCGGCACCAACGGGATCGTCGTTGTCATCGACCAATCTGACATCGGCCAGCTCAAGAATTTGGCCGGCCGAGCCCGGCCGGTCATCGTAGCGGCCCAAAGTGGCCATGGCTGATGTTTCCGTTTGGCCGTAGACACAAAAAAAGGTGCCGCCGGTGACTTTTTGATATCTTTCAATGGTTTCCGGACTTTCAATGCCCTTTACCGTCTTCAGGGACGAGATGTCTTTGTCGCTTTTTTCGTGCGCATCCAGAATAGACGATAAAATCGGTGAAAAATCATACAAAACCGTGACCTTCTTTTCAGCAATCAAGTCCACTGCCTGCTGCGCATCAAATTTGCCCATATTCACATTCAGCACCCCGGCGTGGAAAGCCCCGGTGGCCATAAACAAACCGGCAACATGAAACAGCGGCAGAAGGTTCAAGTGCACATCATCAGCTGACAAATTAAACAGCAGGTTCAAGCTGACGTTGGCGGCAATCACGTTACCGTGAGTCAACAGCGCGCCCCGGGGTCTTCCGGCTACAGCCGCCGTATGAATGATCACCAGGCCATCATCTGTGGCGACATCAACCGCATCAAACTCACCCGGGTTATCCAACAGGGTGGCAAACGCGGCAAATCCACCATCTGCGGGCTTTAAATTGAAAAAATGATCAACTGAAGGTAATTTGTCCTTGCGTTCTTGCGCCAGTTCCTCAAATTCCGTATCCACAAAAAGAATTTTGGGTTCACAGTCGTTTACATTAAACAGGGCTTCATCCACGGATAAACGCCAGTTGATGGGCACAACGATGGCGCCCAATGCCGCTGCGGCGCCATAGAGCAGAAAAAATTCCAGGCTGTTTTTGCCCACCGCACAGATGCGATCGCCTTTCTGGATGCCCAATTTCTGCAGACCGCAGGCCAGACGACCCGCCTGTTCTTTTACATTTGCAAATGTCAGCGTTTTTTCGTCATCGACTTCAAACCACGCCGGTCGATTTGCAAAATTCTGCGCGTTGCGCTGAATCACGTCATAGAAGGTCAAATCGTAAAGGCCCATAATCTATTCCTGGCTATTTGGTGGTAATCACCGGACACGGCGCTTTTAAAATGACAAACTGGGCTGTAGACCCGAGTATTAATTTGCTGGTTCTGGATTTCTTTTCAATCCCGACAAAAATCTGGTCGATTTGATTTTCTTCGGCGAATCTTACCAGATCTTCGCCGGGCGTAAGCCCTCGGGCCATCTGGTGGGTTTCGCATTCAACACCCTGCTCATCCAAAAAAGTTTTGGCTTCGCGCAGGTTCTGTTCGGCCTGAGCGATATCTTCAACTTTTTCCCCGGCGCCACCTTCCATGGATGACATCACAAAAACCTTGGCACGAAAGGTTTTCGCGAAATCCCTTGCCACAGATAAAGCCGCCTTGGCTTCAACAGAGCCATTGTAGCCGACCAAAAATTGCATGCTGCACCTCTTTATTGCAAGAGTATTAAATGATTAAATTGCTGAACGGTATGCGGGTAAGTTCCCGCTAAAGCATTCAACCATTTAACCATTTAACGACCACCGCCTCCGGCGGTGGTTTTACATCCATCGTTTGCGCCGTTTGTAGGATTTTACATCCTTAAAAGATTTGCGGCGGCCACCTTTGGTCACTCCCATATAAAATTCCTTGACATCCGGATTGTTTTTTAACTCGTCCGAAGGACCCTCCAGAACAATTTTGCCGGATTCCATAATATAGGCATATTTGGAAATCTCCAGCGCCATTTTGGCATTCTGCTCAACCAGCAGGATGGTGGTGTCCATTTCCTCATTAATGCGCTGAATATTTTCGAATATCTCTTTGACCAATAACGGTGCCAGCCCCAGAGAGGGCTCATCCAACATCAACATTTTAGGTGCCGACATCAGCGCACGCGCGATGGCGATCATCTGCTGCTCGCCCCCGGAGCAATAACCGGCCAAGCGGTTGGTGACCCGGGCCAGGCGCGGGAAGTGCTCGAACATAAGCTTCTGGTCGTCGCGCACGTTCTGGGTGCCGTCTTTGCGGGTGATGGATCCCACGCGGATATTCTCAGCCACAGAAAGATGTTTGAATACACGGCGCCCTTCCGGCACCATGACCGCACCCAATTTGACAACATGCGTGCCCAAAACGTTGGTGATGTCGTTGCCATCGAATTTGATGTAGCCGTCCTTGATAAAGCCGTTTTCAGGTTTGAGCAGGCCGCTGATGGCCCGCAGGGTGGTTGTCTTGCCGGCCCCGTTGGTTCCCAGCAGCGCAACGATGCCGCCTTCGGGCACGCTCAAACTGACACCGCGCAGTACCTGAACAATGTCGTTATAAACCACTTCGATGTTGTTGACATCGAGAAGATGGCCGTTGGATGTTTCGTTCTTCATTTTTCTTACTTCTGATTGGGAGGGCTGACCGAAACAGCCCTCCCTTTTGTTTATCGCGGCGAAGCCGCGTTTTATCGTATCGTGCAACGATGCTATTATTTGATCTTCTTTACGTATTCCGGTGAAAACGGTGCACCGATCTCCTGGAATATACCGCCCTTGGCCACATACAGCTGCAGCGTATCCACGCCTTCCCGGTCGGTTTTGGAAAAGGTGACCGGACCCACGGTGGTCAACGGGTAATAAGCGTTGTAGCCGTTCATGTTCAGTATCTCTTCGTAAAGATTCGCACGGGTTACTTTCTTGCCCTGTGCTTTTGCCCGGCGCATAGCCTCGACAGCCACCTGCGCGACCATGATGCCGTTGGTGTAATTCTGGGACATGGCGGTGCCCTGATCGCGGCCGTAACGCTTGGCCAGGGCCAGCTGAGCATTTGTTCCCGGACCCGGAGCCGTCATTAATTTGTAGGACGTCGTCCAGTAATAGTTTTCAGCCGCCGAGCCGGCCAACCCGATCAGGTCGGGACCACCGGCATAATGGGCGCCCAGAAAGGTGATTTTGCCGGCCTCGCCGTATGTCTTGGCGATCATGTCCAGGCTCTGAGCCCCTTTAAGCATGGTGGCCACCGGCGGCTGCACGGTCTGGCTGATGACGTACTGCACGCCTTTGCTCTGAAACCGTTGCAGCATGGCCGTGTTGTCCAGATCCTTACCGTGCTCCACGATTTCGACGATTTCAATGCCCAAACCCGCGGCAACCGCTTTTTGGACATCGTCGCGCGGTGCCCGCCCGAATGCCGAGGGATGCAGGAACAGGGCGACTTTGGGTTTGCCGCTGCCCTTGTGATTGGCGGCCACATATTCGGCCAGCCCCACCGCCTGGCTTGAATAGGAAGAAATCGGCAAAAAGACGTAGGTCGAATCGACCAGGTTACCGGCATGAAAGGATGCGGGCAGGGTCGGAATCTTTTCTTCGTCGAAATCCCTTCGCATCGCCATGGTGCTGCCGGTGGAATAGTTCAGGTAAAAGACGA
>JASFEV010000259.1:0-6446 GCA_050124655.1 Desulfobacterales bacterium | reverse complement strand
ACGGTTAACCCCGTTTTGTTTTTTGATGTCTGCTGAAACTGCTGAACTAGTTTGAGGCAGCTGTTGGCATTTTTTTGATCGAAAAAGGCGCCGAACAATCCCTGATTTAAGAGTCCCCAGATGCCATTGTGTTTCTTGCAAAATTTATTAAACAATTTGGCGGCTCTTTTATGGGCCACCGCCGGATCGATTTCCGGTCTTTTAGAATCGGCGGTGATGTCATCATCGATCTGGAAAACAAGACCGGCAAACGAGGTAGCTGGGACCAATTGCACTAATGCGTGATCCACAAATGCCTGCCCCATCAGCAAACCGGGATAAATGGATTGAATGGCCTTTTGAATGCTGCTCGGGATATGGATTCGCTTCTTTTGCAGATCATCTGTTTCCGCTTTGGCGTGCAGAAAGTGCCGCGTCGATTCCCGGTGACGATAGAGTTCGGATTGGTTTTTTCGCATATCAAGCTTTCATTATCTGATTTTCAAATGCCGTAGCAATGGTTGCGAATTCATCCTCCTGGATTGTTCGAGGATCCATGATAAACAGATCCTCTTCAATTCGACCAATAATCGGCGGGTCGTTGTTGCGCATCTTTTTCTCCAGCGCGTTTGCTGATAATCCATCAATTTGGAAACCAACGCACAAACTGGGTAGCTCCATGAGGGGCAAAGCACCCCCGCCAGTTTTGGAAGCACGCTCGAGTAGCCGGATGTGCACGCGGGAATCGCCGATGCGCGTCAGGCGATCAGCAAGGTTGCGGGCGCGGCTTTGAATCTCGGGCAGCGAAAGCATAATCATGCGCAATGTGGGTATTATACGAGCCGCTTTTTCTTCATCGCGATATAATCGCAAAGTGCCCTCCAAAGCGGCCAACGTCAGTTTATCAATCCGCAGCGCTCGTGCAACCGGGTTTTTCTTAATAGCGTCAATGACCTTTTTTTTACCGACGATTATACCGGCTTGCGGCCCCCCCAGCAACTTGTCGCCGCTGAAGGTAATGACATCGGTACCCGCACCTACGGATTCCTGAACCGTGGGTTCCTTCAGCAGACCGTACTTTGAAAAATCGATAAAAGTGCCACTGCCCAGATCCTCCATGACCGGCAATTGATGCGCTGCACCTAAATCAACGAGTTCACGTAACGAAACCTCCGCCGTGAATCCGACAACGCTGTAGTTGCTGGTGTGGACTTTTAAAAGTAAGCCGGTTTGCGGGCCGATGGCGTTTTCATAATCTCTTAGATGGGTACGGTTGGTGGTTCCCACTTCTTTGAGGATAGCGCCGCTCTTGGCCATCACATCCGGCACCCGGAAGGAACCGCCGATTTCAACCAGTTCACCGCGAGAGACAATCACTTCTTTATCTCTGGCAAGGGTGTCCAGACTTAGCAGGACCGCACCGGCGTTGTTGTTAACCGCCAGGGCCGCCTCAGCTCCGCTGATTTCACATATCAGCTCCTCGATGCTGCTGTAACGCGACCCCCTTTTGCCAGCTGCCAGATCGTATTCCAGGTTGGAATAGCGCCCGGCAATCGTAACCAAATTCTCAATGACTTCAGCGGCCAGCAATGAGCGGCCCAGATTGGTGTGCACCACAATTCCGGTTGCATTGATTGTGCGTCTTAGATTCGGTGTCATGGCCTGCTGAGCAGCATGTTTAACGGCCGCGAGCATCTGCAAATCCGATAGGCTGTTTTCATCCGCGGCAGGGTCTTGGTCTAGGATTTGCTGTCGTCTACGCTCAATTACCTTACGAATTGAATTGACCACAACTGTATGCGGGATGTTTTTTAAAAAAGCGTCTTCGGTCACCTGGGACAGCAGATAATCCACCCCCGGCAGCTTCCGCAGAAGCGCCTGCTGATCAGGCTTGATTTGCACTAATTTTTTCTTTTGTGATTTTTCTTTTGTCATATGCTTGATCCGTATTTATGGCAATTTGCTGCGCTTAAGCGTCAACTATTTTATGTTTATCGCCTGCTTTGGGCTTTGCTCTGGTTTACCGCGCCATGCCTGTTTAAGCGCAGGCGGGTGAGCGTTGATCCAACAAGTTGTTCGAAACACAGATTTTGCAGCTTTGAAATATTTGTTCAGCTCATCAATGCGATCTCCGGTGAAGCCTCCAGTACTTTTATGGGAATATGGTCGATCAGTTGTGGTAAATCGGAAATCGACAATCCGATGACCGCCAAGCGAGTGGCGAGGGCATCGGTGTTTAATCGCTCCAGCTCCAGTCCAACGTGAAATCTGCTCATCAGCAGATCGGCCAGGTAAACGATATGGACAAGCTCACCATATCGGCCAGCGTTTTCGGGCTGATGATGATGCCGGATGGTTTCAACCAAAGATTCCGGAAAAGACCAGTTAATCGCAAGCTCTGCACCCACTTCCGTATGATCGATTCCGAGCACTTGCTTTTCAACGTCGGAAAAATTATGTTGGCCTTCGTTGAGTTCCCTGTAAAAAAGCGGCAAACCGGAATGGATGAATTGATCCAGTGCCACCTTGCCGATATCATGCAATAGGCCCGCCATGTAAGCCAAAGCGGATTCTGTCCGGCCGGTTAAGGTCGACAAATTTTCGGCAATGACGGCGGTTCCGATGGCATGATGATAAATGCCACCCTTACACAGGGAATAACCCAAGCCGATCTGTCTAAAGAAGCTATCCAAAGACGCTGAGATAACAAATTTGAGAAAAAGGTGCTGTCCCAGCATAACCAGCGCATGGTCCAAAGACTCAATCTTTTTGCGTCGGGCATACATGACCGAGTTGCAAAGTTGCAGCGTCCGGGCGCTGATGACCTGATCCTTTCGGATCTCTTCGGTGACATCTTTGATTTCATAGCCCTTTGAGTTGAGGATTCGCAAAATTTTTAATGCCACCTGCGGAATGGGCTTTAAATTTTTGACGGCCTGACTGATTTCCCGCGGCTCTGGGATTTTAACAGCGGCATCGCCAGAAAGCTTGTCGATTCCGGCCGGCTCGATCTCAAAGTCGCCCGAATTTAGATCCAGCTCAAGCCGGCACGTGAAAAATCCACCGGTTTCTATTTTCTCAACTCGTATGTTTTCTGCTGTTATCACCTGCATGACGCGCTCGGTGGTCCGCCCGCCGATATCCATTTCGAGGTCGGTATCATCTATCGGTCCCACCAGTGCGCCTCCGGCGATGCAGGCTTTCATGTTTTCAGCCGAAGCACCTTGCTCGTACAAAGCCTGAACGAAAGGCGGAAAACCGGTCGATGCGTATTTTTGCGGCTCAAAATTATCGTCCGCGCTTATAGGATCTGGAAGCAGCAAGTGGATCAGCCCGCCGACGCCGGCTACCGGATCATAGAGCGCCACGCCCACACATGTTCCCAGATAGGCCTCCAAGACCATTGGTTTTCGAGCATCAATATGATAGGTTCCCGCAGCTACGTGGTATCGGTATTGTTCTGACATTAAGATATGTGATTTGCGCCGATCGGTGGGCGGTATCGGATATTTATCTGTAAATATTAAAAATTTATCATATATCATTATAAAGTCAATTGTTTCAACATAAATCTAATTCGGTCACGCCCAGGCAGGTTAATTTACTTTATGATTCAATTCAGTTAAGATACTAAATAACTCCAGATTTCAGATAAAATAGGCGTCAGGTTTCGGGTTTCAGTTGTCAGCGGTTTGGCCGCTGGCTTCTTGCTGCTTGCTTCTGGCTGCTGAAAGTCTGATCTTTCTAAATGTCGAACGATTCGGTTTGAACAGTCGCCAGAAATAAGTAGCCGACGATATTTAGCTGAAGGGCTATTGGCCGCAGCCAGCTGCCAGTTGCCAGTGACCAGAAGCCTGATGTTAAAGAGCCTCCTTTTCCGTAAGAGTTTCATAAGAAAATTAGGAGACACCATGCAAAACATTTTGGTAACCGGCGGTTGCGGCTTCATTGGGACAAATTTCATATACTACATGCTGTCAAATGCCGGTTTTAAGGGACGAATTATCAACGTCGATAAACTGACCTATGCCGGTAATCCGGAAAATCTCGTAACTGCCGGGGAAAAATTTCCGGAGCGCTACATTTTTAAGAAAGCGGACATTTGTGATGCGCGCACATTAGCGGACATATTTGATCGTTATGCAGTGGATGCCATCTGTAATTTTGCCGCTGAATCACATGTCGACCGTTCAATCGTAGCACCGGATGCATTCATTAAAACCAATATTGAGGGCACGTTTTGTCTGCTGGAATTGGCTCGCCGGAATAAAGATCAACTGAAACTGTTTCACCATGTCAGCACCGACGAAGTCTATGGTTCATTGGGCATGGATGGCCATTTTACAGAAGAGACACCTTATCGCCCCAACAGTCCCTATTCGGCTTCTAAGGCCTCCTCTGATCATCTGGTAAGAGCGTATTTTAAAACTTTTGGTCTGCCGGTAACGATCTCCAATTGTTCGAACAATTACGGTCCCTACCAATTTCCTGAAAAAATGATTCCGCTGATGATTTTAAACGCGCTGGATTACCAGCCGCTGCCGGTATACGGCCAGGGTCGCAACGTGAGGGACTGGCTTTACGTTACCGATCACTGCCAGGCTATCTGGAAGATCATGCAATCAGGGACCCGGGGTGAAATGTACAATGTTGGGGGCCATTGCGAAATGGCCAATATCGATTTGGTGGAACGCATCTGCGATTTACTCGACGAGATCGCCCCGCAGCCCGATGCACCTCCACGACGCGAGTTGATTACCTTCGTAAAGGACAGACCCGGTCATGACCTGCGATATGCCATCGACTTCAGTAAACTAACACATGAGCTGGGCTGGCTGCCGGCAGAAACCTTTGAAAGCGGTATCAAAAAAACCATCCAGTGGTATCTGGATCATCCGGCCTGGGTAGATCAGATCAAAAGCGGTCCATACTATCAGAACTGGATAAAGAAGCAGTATGGGCAGAATCAAAAAAAACTGGAGTAATGGAGTACAGGAGTAGTGGAGTATTGGATCCAGCCCAGGCGTCGCAAATTCGCTTTGCCCAGAGTCACCATTACTCCAACACTCCAATCCAGCCTTCGTAGCCGAAGCCACTTCGGCGGAGTAGGCTACTCCAACACTCCGGTTTTTCGGAGTCGTATCGCCTCATCCTAAAGACAAAAGGATTTAAATGAAGGTTATGAATCAAGCTAAAGACCGGATAATTTTCCCCCTGGATGTGGCCTCATTTGAAGAAGCCAAGCGGTATATTAAGCTGTTAGCCGGGAGCGTGGGACTCTTTAAGGTGGGACTGGAGCAGTTTATTCAGGTCGGTCCTGAAATCATTGGCTTTATTCACGCGCAAACGCAAGCCCGCGTGTTTCTCGATCTAAAGCTGCATGACATACCGGCCACAGTCGGTCGGGCCATGGCACGTATCGCCGATTTGGGCGTTGCGTTTGCCACGGTTCATGTGGGCGAAACCCGACGGATGCTGGCCGCAGCGGTCGAGGGCAGCGGGGGCAAGGTGGGAATACTGGGCGTCACGGTGTTGACCAGTGTTTCGACCGAGGATCTAAAATCAGCCGGCTATCGCCAGGATTTTTATAGAGACATGCGGCTGACGGTGATGCAAAGAGCAACGATGGCGCATGCAACCGGCTGTGCCGGTGTTATTTGCTCGGGTCTCGAAGTAAGTCGCATCAAAGATAAAATGGGTCCGAATTTCCTGGCGGTGACGCCGGGAATCCGCCCGGCCTGGACGGTGACGGCAGCAGAGGATCAACGCCGAATTACCACCCCGGCCGAGGCCATTAGTGCCGGTGCGGATTATGTGGTCATTGGCAGACCGATCCGGGATGCAAAGGATCCGGTTCAGGCGGCGGCCCGTATTGCCACTGAGATTGAAGGTGCGATGTAACGCGTACGGTATCCCAGAATTAAGATCAATGCCGCGATTGATGGGAGCGTTCGTCACGAAAGAGGCAGTAGCGCAAGGATATTCCAGACATTGAGCTTTTTCAACCCTTGCGACGCCTTACGGTTGGCCGAATCCTTGCGCTGAATTCGACATTAGCAGCTCTATCCTAAAGAAGTCAATACGCGTGTGCGGAAAGCTCAAGTGAGGCACATATAACCACGAAAGTCAATATTGATGCGCAGTATTCGCCGACATTAAATTCGGTCCCGAAGACACCTGCATAAGCGGGAGAGCCATTTGCCGGCTGCATTTAAAGATTTCGCCGATCAATAGCGCCAGACGGCATTTCAGAGCATATAAAAATAACGATACACAAATATGCCGAAAATAAGCGCGCCGACCAGTAGCGCAAAAATCATCTGCTCCCTGCTAAATTTTTTCATCTCATTAATTTTTATGCAAGACTCGGGTAGGGATTAGCCGTTCCTATCCAATCCAAAAGCAGTGTGCAGCACACGCACGGCCAGTTCTAATTTTGGGACAAAATGGGATAATATGTGATATTT